>JACPMS010000044.1 GCA_016185875.1 Candidatus Woesearchaeota archaeon
ACATCTGCCTTTTTTTCCATTATTCTGTTTTATTTAGTTATTGGTATTTAAATCTTTGACACCACTTGGAAGGAAAAATATACTTACCCGGTTGGCTTCGTCATCTTTTTACAGCAGCTAACGAATTTCAATGCATAACTAACGAATTTTATTTACTTCAAGGCGAAAATCTGAATTATTCAAATTCTTAAACAATAATTATTTATATTACCTAGTTCTAACTATAATAGATATATCTTGGGTATATTATAATAAAAGGGTGGTACTTATTAGCAATGGCTTTGCTGAAAAGAGGAAATTTGTTGATATAAGAAACTCTATACTTCTATCCCTTGCCTCAGGCCAGAAAACCATCAACCAGATTTCTAATGAAGCCAGTATTAACTGGAAAACTGTTGAAAGGCATCTTATTTACTTGATTGGGAAAGGGTGGGTTCGTGAAGCGTTTAGCTCTGCTTATGTGAGGGTGTTTGAATTGACAGCTTTCGGCAAGGACTACATCAGAAAAAACGTGTCCAGAACAATTCGCATATCAGACTTTAAAATAATAAAGATTAACGGTGGCAATAGCTTATGAAAGTGCTGATGTTTGGCTGGGAATTCCCGCCGCTGAGCAGCGGCGGGCTTGGAACTGCATGCTACGGCTTGACAAAAAGCCTCAGCAAGAAAGGGGTAGAGATAACTTTTGTGCTGCCGTATTCTTTTGACACCGGCAATGCTGATTTTGTCAGGCTGATATCTGCCGGCAATATAAAGATCAAGAGAATAGCGTCTGCTTTGCAGCCTTACATGAGCTCCCAGGAGTATAAAAAATCACTGGGGAAAAAAACAAGCCCGAAAATTTACGGCTCAACATTGTTCGACGAGGTTTACAGGTACACGCTTGCAGCGGAAAAAATTGCCGAGGAAGAGGAATTTGATGTGATACACTGCCATGACTGGATGACTTTTGGGGCTGGCATAAGGGCAAAAAGAAAAAAGAACAAGCCCTTGGTTTTGCATGTCCACGCAACAGAGCTTGACAGGACAGGTGGGCACCAAGTCAATCAGTATGTCTATGATTTGGAAAGGCACGGCATGCACAAGGCAGACAAAGTCATTGCAGTCAGC
Source organism: Candidatus Woesearchaeota archaeon (assembly GCA_016185875.1). Classification (GTDB taxonomy): domain Archaea; phylum Nanobdellota; class Nanobdellia; order Woesearchaeales; family GW2011-AR4. The sequence goes on from JACPMS010000044.1 coordinate 1,111, forward strand.
AATTTCACCAAGAACAAGATTATGGCTCATTATGCTGTTGCATCTGAAAAAATAAGCGTTGTGCATAATGCAGTTGACTTTTCTCATCATTACTATGACGAGGATTTTGAAATCAAAAAGACAGACAAGGTAGTGCTGTTTTTGGGAAGAGTCACTTTGCAAAAAGGGCCCGACTACTTTGTTCATGCTGCAAAAAAGGTTCTTGAGCATGAGAAGAACGTCAAGTTCATTATAGCGGGCTCCGGCGACATGGAACCGAGTGTAATTGAGAAGGCAGCAGAGCTGGGCATAGCGGACAAGGTGCTGTTTGCAGGGTTCCTAAACGAAGATGATGTGGAAAGGGCTTACAAAATGGCTGATGTCTATGTAATGCCGAGCGTCTCAGAGCCTTTTGGGATAACAGCGCTTGAGGCAATGAAAAGCAAAACCCCGATTATTGTGTCAAAGCAGAGCGGCGTATCAGAAGTGATAAGGCACTGCCTCAAAGTTGACTTTTGGGATATAAATGAGATAAGCAGCAAGATAATCTCCCTTTTGAGGTACAAGCCACTGCACGAAACATTAAAGGACAATGCCTACCTGGAGGTCAAAAAGTTCAGCTGGGACAATCCTGCGGAAAAATGCATTGAAGTTTACAATGAGTTAATCAGCAAAGGTTAAATATGAGTTAAAAAGTTCATTAATAAAAATAAGAAAGGTAGATTAACGGAATAAAAATTTTTATTTTAAAAAATAAATTTTAATGAAAAGTGCCTCAATGTTAAAGGCAAGAAGCACAAAAACATTAAAAAAGAGAACATCAATAAAAACAATAAATCCAAAAAAACAATTCAAAAAATGGTAAGCATATGCTTTTATTTCCAGGTTCACCAGCCGCTGAGACTTAGAAAATACTCTGTGTTCGAGATTGGGCGCCACAGCAATTATTTTGACGAGCATAAGAACGAAGCTATAATAAAGAAAGTAGCCCGCAAATGCTATCTTCCGGCTAATAAGATTATTCTCGACTTGATAAGCAATACCGATGGAAAGTTCAAGGCTGCTTACAGCATGACAGGCATCGTGCTTGAGCAGCTGGAAAAATATATGCCTGAAGTCATTGACAGCTTTAAGCAGCTTGTCGGCACAGGCTGCGTTGAGATTTTAGATGAAACTTACCATCACACTTTGTCTTATTTGTACTCAAAAGACGAGTTTAAGGAGCAGGTTGAACTGCACAATAAAAAAATAAGGCAGCTGTTTAATTATAGTCCAAAAATTTTCAGAAACACAGAACTCGTCTATAACAATGAAATTGCAGCTTTTGCTGAGAAAATGGGCTACAAGGGCATTCTTGCAGAAGGCGCAGACCACATTTTGCAGTGGAGAAGCCCAAATTTTGTGTACATGCCTAAAGGGTTGAAGGGCATCAGGCTGCTTTTGAAAAACTACAGGCTGAGCGATGACATCGCATTCAGGTTCTCTGAAAAAAGCTGGAAGGAATTCCCGCTGACTGCTCCGAAATATGCGCAGTGGATTAATAAAATTAATGGAAATGGCAATGTTGTGAATTTGTTCATGGACTATGAGACTTTTGGCGAGCACCAGTGGGAAGACAAGGGAATTTTTGAGTTCTTGAGGCATCTGCCACACGAAATACTGAAGCATAAGGACAATGATTTTGCAACGCCAAGCGAGGCCATAAAAAGATATGACGCAGTTGCCGAACTTGACTTTCCGCATTATGTGAGCTGGGCTGACATTGAAAGGGACCTGAGCGCGTGGCTGGGCAATAAAATGCAGCAGGAAGCCATAAAAGAAATCTATCTTTTGGAGCCGCATGTTAGGCTTTCAAACAATCCGGCTTTGATTGATGAGTGGAGGAAGCTGCAGACAAGCGACCATTTTTACTACATGTGCACGAAGTGGTTTAACGATGGGGATGTGCACAAATACTTCAATCCTTATGACAGCCCTTATGAAGCCTTCATCGCCTATATGAATATTCTGAATGACTTCAGGATTAAATCAAATAAACTGAGCGAGATTAAGATTGTAGGGTAGTTCAGCTATGCGGAGGATTTGCATGAAAATAACAAAAAAAGATGTGATTTGCTTTTTAGCGCTTGGCATTTTATTTTTTATTATTGCAAGCTGCAGTCCAGCTAACAACAATGCATCCGCAAAATCAAAGCTTGACGGATTTGCAGAATGCCTGACCAATAATGGGGTAAAAATGTACGGCGCTTACTGGTGCCCCCACTGCAGCAGCCAGAAGCAGATGTTTGGCGACAGCTGGAAATATGTGGACTATATTGAATGCTCTTTGCCCAACAGGGCAGGACAGACTCAAATATGCTCTGATGCCAAAATAGAAGCGTATCCGACTTGGGAGTTCCAGAACGGAAAAAGAATTGAAGGGGAGCTGTCATTCGAGCAAATAAGCCAAAACAGCGCTTGCAGCCTGGGCAGCTAGATGAAAGCAATAAAAATAATTATTTTGGCGGTAATTTTTGGAGCGATTGCAGGAGCTTTAGCTTCATTTATAATTTTAAATTTTAAGACAACAAACCAGCTCATAAAAGATTTTTACCTGACTGAAAATGCTGTTCATGTAAGCCCCCACAGCATAAGAAAGGCAATGGACACGGGCGACAAAAATTTTATTCTTGTGGACTTGAGGAGCGGGCAGGAATATGAAAAAGAGCACATAATCGGCGCAATAAGCATACCAGCATACAAGGATCCTGACACATCAGCATATGGCGATGTGGAAAGAATTGTTGGAGAATTCTCAAAGTTACCCAAAGACAAAGATATAATTGTATATTGTTACAGCATCCCCTGCATGACTGGAAGAAAAATCGGCAAGATGCTTGCTGAACACGGCATTTATGTAAAGCACCTTGGCATTGGCTGGAATGAATGGAAGTACTACTGGAATTTGTGGAACCACGAGCATGAATGGAATGCCACCAAAGTCCAGGATTATACTTGGAGCGGAAAAGAGCCTGGAACTCCAAAAATAAAAATTAACTCTCAAGCATGCCCTATCCAGGGAAGTTTTGGCTGTTGATTATGGAAATGTTAGCGGGAAAATATTCAAAACCACAAACTATAAAAATAGATTATTTTCTTAAAGCTTTCATGCCAAAAGACGATGATTTTGAGCATCAGACATGCCCGCTATGCAGTCAGAACACCCTAATTCTGACTGAAAGGGAAACAGAAGTTCCTTATTTTGGCAAGGTTTATCTTTTTTCCATGACTTGCAATAACTGCAAATACCACAAGGCGGATGTCGAGGCAATGGAGACAAAAGATTCTGCAAGGTACGAGCTTGAGATTTCAAGCGAAGAGGACATGAAAGTCAGGGTTGTCAAGTCAAGCGAAGCAACTGTAAAACTGCCTCATCTTGCAACTATAACACCAGGGCCCGCTTCACAGGGATATGTCACAAATGTTGAAGGGATATTAAACAGGGTGAAGTACCAGGTTGAAGCAGCTAAAGAGATGGAAGAGGATGAGGAAGCCAAGAAAAAGGCAAAGAGCCTGCTGAAAAAGATTGCAAGAATCACTTTTGGGCAGGAAAAGCAGAAGCTAATTATTGAAGACCCAAGCGGAAATTCTGCAATAATAAGCGATAAGGCAATCAAAAGTCCATTAAAAGTAAAGGTTGTCGAAAAGTGAATTTTAATTTAAAGTTATATAATTAATGCGTAATGTAAAATACTAAAACAGAACAAAAACATTAATTTTACATCAAGATATACAGCTCAAAAACCAAATATTGGAAATGAAGTTTTGGGGGTGTTTCACATCATAAAAATAGGCATTATAGGCGGCTCTGGGCTCGAAGACCCAAGAATATTGAAGGATGCTAAGGAGATAAACGTCAAAACAAAATTTGGAAATCCTTCAAGCGCTTTGACATCTGGCAAAATAAACAATGTCGATGTTGTAACTATTTCAAGGCATGGAAAAAAGCATTCAATAATGCCAAGCAATGTCAATTACCGCGCAAATATAATGGCTTTGAAGGAGCAGGGATGCACCCATATAATTGCAACGACTGCCTGCGGCTCTTTGAGGGAGGAAATAAAGCCAGGGCATCTTGTCTTTTGCGACCAGTTCATTGACCGGACAACTAAAAGGGCTTCTACCTTTTATGATGCTGGTAAAGTTTGCCACATTCCGATGGCTGAGCCGTTCTGCAGGAAATTGAGGAAGATTCTGGCGGATGCTGCATCTAAGATGAAGCTTGAGCACCATAAAAAAGGAACAGTTGTGACAATTGAAGGCCCTCGCTTTTCTACAAAAGCAGAGAGCCATATGTACAGGCAGTGGAACGCTGATGTCATCAACATGAGCACTGTGCCAGAGGCTGTCTTGGCAAGAGAAGCTGGGATATGCTATGCGATTGTTGCGATGAGCACTGACTATGACTGCTTTTTAGAGGACAGGCCAGAGGTTACGATTAAGGAAGTGTTAAAAGTTATGAAACAAAACGCCGATAATGTTAAAAGACTTCTTTTAGAAGTTATACCTGAAATCAACTATGCAGATTGTAAATGTAAAGAGGACATCAAAACATCTGTCATCGGCGGAAATTAATTTTTTATTTATTCGGCTCAACAATGACCTTTATCGATTCATTTGCTTCTGCAACCAATTGAAAACCTTTTCCAATTTCGTCAAATCTTAGCCTGTGGGTTATCATATCCTTTAGGTTAATTTTTTCGTTTTCAATAAATTCCAATGACTCCTTTAAATCTTGCGGAGAGGCTCCATAAGAAGTCATTGCTTTTATTTCATTCCTCCAGAAATCATTTATCGGGATTTCAAGTTTTTCATCTGGCTTTGGAACTGCAAAAAACAAAATTGTGCCGCCTTTGTCCACGCAATTCAAAGCTTCTTTTGCAGCCGATAATGCGCCTGTGCAGACAATAACTAAATCTGCTAATCTGTTTTCATTAACCTCTTTTAATTTTGATACGACATCGTCATTCGCGTTAATGGCATAATCTGCTCCAAACCTTTTGGCTGCATTCAAGCGAAATTCATTTATGTCTGCTGCAATGATTTTTTTTATTCCTTTGGATTTTGCAAGCTTTATGTGCATCAATCCGGAAATGCCGCTTCCAATTACAAGCAAAGTTTCATTTTCTCTTAAATTTGCCAGCCTTTGCCCCCTTAAAACGCATCCAAACGGCTCGATAAAGGTTCCTTCCTCAAAAGAAACATTATCAGGCAGCTTAAAAGTTCCAAGCTCAACATTCAGTTTCGGCACTCTGATGTATTCTGCAAATCCGCCTGGCTCAAAGTTTGTTTTATGAAGAGTTTCGCAAGCAGTATGATGGTTGTTTATACAATAATGGCATTTCATGCATGGCACATGATGCGAAACAAAAACCCTGTCGCCAATTTTAAAATTTTTTATATTTCTTCCAGCTCTTTCAATTACACCGCTTATTTCATGCCCAAGAACAAGGGGCGCTTTTTTTATCCTGTACCATTCAAGCACGTCAGAGCCGCAGATTCCGCTTGCAATAACTTTAACAAGAATTTCGTCGTCATTAATTTCAGGAATATCCCTTTCCTCTATTCTAACATCTTTGTTGCTGTAGTAGACTGCGACTCTCATAAAAAGAAGGATAATGTAAGTTTATAAAAAGGTTTTTGATGCAGCTTTCAATAAAGTCTAAATTAGAGAGTTAATACTAATCGTCCTCTTTCAATTTTCCATTCCAATTTTTGCCCTTCCTTTAAATTCTCAGCCTCTATTATCGGTTGCGGCACTGTTACAACATTGCTTTTTCCCACTTTCCTTAATTTCACTGTAAGGAGGTTTTTATTTCTTGCTCTTTCCATCTCTAATGCCTTTTGCGCATCAGTTGGATTTATGACTTCTTCATTGCATTTACTGCATTTCCATCCTCTTACTTCTATGCCTTTCCAGTCTGTTCTTATCTTTTCCATCTTTCCGCCGCATTCGCATTTCAGCTTTAAATTTTCAAATTCCATTTTTATCCCTCATTAGTTTCTTGAATTTTCTACTCAGAGTGAATTCGCCTGCATGGATTAACTTATAATAATCCCCTAAATCACCCACTACAACATTTATTACTTTGTTTCCTCTTTGGACGCCTCTTTCAATAATGTTCTTAGCTCTTTTTCTTATCTCAAAGCCCTTTTCCAGAATATCTGGAACTTCATACAAGTTTACATCAATTTCACTTAATTCATTTAACGCTGTTTTTGTTGGAAGTATTGGCTTTCCTTTGTAAGTGAAATCCATGAAAGTCACCAGTGAGATATATTAGAGATATATATTATAGAGATATATAAATGTTTCGGTTGCTTTAGTGTTGTAGTAGACTGCAACTCGCAAAATAGAAAAGAAATTATGAATGAATAAGAAGGTTTCTGATTATTTCTGAAATTGGATTTTATCAATGCCTTCCAATTTTATTCCTTCCGGGATCCAGACTTCTGGAACAATAAAATTATCTTTGTATTCGGATAAAGGAACTACAGCATTCCAATATTTGTGCAAAGATTCTATTATTCTGGGATCTTTTACACTTATTTTTCCTGAATACCCAAATTGATAAATATCTTCTCCATATTTTTGCTGCATACCCTTTGGACTACAATATAAGTGTTCTCTCACAAAACCTTTTGAGTTGTTTGGTATTTTTATCTTTAAAAGGACTTCACATTTTATGAGCCTGAATATCTCATCCCAAAGTCCGCATTCAATCCACCCTTTATGCCTAATCTTTGGAAACCCTACAGTGTATCTGGCAAATTTAACAATTGATTTTGTTTTTAGATTTTTGCAGGACTTTCCAGTTTTCTTTGGATGTATAATGATAAAAATATCGCATATTATTGATTATTCCACAACCCCAGAAACCACTTTTTTATTATTCAGCTCATTAAACAATTCAAACGCCTCATCAACACTGTAATTTTCATGCACAACTGCCCTTATTGCCTGTATCATCGCAGCTGGGTTTTCGCTTTGGAAAATGTTCCTGCCCATGTCAACGCCTGCAGCGCCCTTGCTAACTGCATCATGAGCCATCTGCAAAGCATCTCTCTCTGGAATCTTTTTTCCTCCTGCAATTACAATCGGCACAGGACAGCCTTCCACCACCTTGTCAAAATCCTCTGCACAGTAATAAGTCTTCACCATATGAGCGCCTATTTCAGCAGCAATTCTGGTTGCTAATCCAAGATATCTTGCGTCTCGTGCCATTTCCTTGCCAACAGCAGTTATTGCCAAGACAGGCATTCCATACTCTTCTGCTTCATTAACTAATCTACCGAGATTTGAGATTGTCCTGTCCTCGTTTTTTTCTCCAACAAAAATTGAAATTCCGACTCCGACTGCATTCAATCTAAGAGCTTCTTTCATGGAAGTAGTTATGTCTTCGTTTGACAATTCCCCTAAGACGCTTGGTCCGCCTGAAACCCTCAGGAAAATAGGGACATTTGCCGTTGGAGTTATGCAATTCCTTAAAACCCCCCTTGTGACAAACAAGCAGTCAGAATATGGCAGCAAAGGCGTTATCGCTTCTCTTGGCTTTTTTAATCCAGTTGTAGGGCCCTGAAAATAGCCGTGGTCAACAGCCAGCATGACAGTTTTGCCGCTCTTCTGGTTAAAAATGCTCGCTAACCTGTTCTTCATCCCCCAGTCCATTTTAATCGTATCCTTCGAATGTATTTGTGTTTATAAAACTTATTGAATTATTTATTCGCTGCAAATCTTTCAATCTCTTCTTTTGTCGGCTTCATAACTCCTTTTTCCGTTATAATCCCAGTTATGTATTTTGCCGGTGTAACATCAAAAGCCGGGTTTTTTGCAGGGCTTTCTTGTGGAGCAATCCTTATTTTTCTCATTATTTTATTTTCGTCAATGCCGTGCATGTACAACAATTCATCTTCATGCCTTTCCTCTATAGGGATATCATTTCCGCTTTTTGCGTCTATATCAAAAGTGGACAAGGGAGCCGCAACATAAAAAGGGATGCTATTTTCTTTTGCAATGACTGCTTTGGAATAAGTTCCAATCTTGTTTGCAACATCGCCGTTCATTGCAATCCTGTCAGCCCCTACAATTACAAAATCAATCTTTTTGCTCTTCATGAAAAATCCCGCTGCATTGTCTGCTATTATTGAATGATTTATTTTTTCCTGCGTAAGCTCCCATGCTGTCAGTGAAGAGCCTTGGTTTCTTGGCCTTGTCTCATCAACATAAACAAATACATTTTTCTTGCTGTAATGCGCAATTCTTATCGGAGAAAGTGCAGTTCCAAAATCAACGCAGGCCAAGGCTCCTGCATTGCAATGGGTCAATATATTTTGATTGTTTTTGATTAATCTGTTGCCATGCTCCCCAATATTTCTGCATAATCCAGCACTCCAGTCGGCATATTCGTTTGAGTATTTTACTGCATCATCTTTTGCATTTTTTATTTTAGAATTTTTTAATATTTTTTCTTTGATAAAATCTATCGCATAAAACAAGTCATGCGCAGTCGGCCTTGTTGATTTCAGTATTTTTTCCGCTTTTTCAATGTGCTCTTTAAAATCCTCAAAATTGGTGCCTTTGAATCCTAAAGCAGCCTGCGCAATTCCAAAAGCGCCTGTCGCGCCAATTGCAGGAGCTCCTCTCACAATCATTGTTTTTATAGCATTTGCAGTTTGAATATAATTTTTTGATTTGTAAATTTCAAATTTATGCGGCAACAACTGCTGGTTTATCATGTAAACAAAAGAATCCTGCATCCAAACTGTCCTGTAGTTTTTGTTCTTGATGAGCATAAAAAACAGTGAATCAGGCTTATTTAAAAACTTTATTTAATAAAATCCATCACAAAACAAATATAAATATTTATAAATGCATATTCAAAATCCTGATAATCATGGACCTCAAATCAGCCATAAGAACTATTCCCCATTGGCCAAAGCATGGGGTGATGTTCAGGGACATTACAACGTTATTAAAAGATGCGCACGCATTTAACTATGTCGTTGACAAATTCTATGAGAGATACAGAGGTGTGGCTATTGATTTGGTGGCTGGCATCGAAAGCAGGGGATTCATTATCGGAGGCGCTCTCGCTGCAAAACTTCATAAAGGGTTTGTACCGATAAGAAAAGAGGGAAAATTGCCTTACAAAACAGAAAAAGAAAGCTACGAATTGGAGTATGGGAAGGCAACAGTGGAGGTTCATGTAGATGCTATCCCAAAGGGTGCTAATGTCTTGCTTGTTGATGATTTGATTGCTACAGGCGGAACCTTACTGGCTGCTGCAAGCCTTATAGAAAAATTAGGGGGGAAAGTTGTCGAGTGCGCTTGCATTATTGGATTGCCGGATTTAGGCGGGATAAAAAAGCTCAAGCAGAAATACAAAGTGATTACCCTTGTAGATTTTGAAGGAGAGTGAAAATGAACAACAAAAATGTAACTGCAACATTGCTGCTGTCCTGTCCAGACAGAAAAGGGCTGGTAGCCGGAGTATCTGCATTTTTGTATCACAACAACGGCAATATCATCCATGCAGACCAGCACACAGATGCTGAAAAGGGCATTTTTCTCCAAAGGGTTGAATGGGAACTCAAGGACTTTAAGATACCAAGGGAAAGGATTGGAGAAGCATTTAGCCCATTAGCTAAAAAATTCAACATGAAATGGCATTTGCGCTTTTCTGACTACGCGCCTCGCATAGCTATACTTGTTTCAAAGGAAGAGCACTGCTTGTATGAGCTTTTGCTGAGGCAGAGAATGAAGGAATTTAATGCAGAGATTCCGCTTGTCATCAGCAACCATCCAGATTTGCAGCCTGTTGCTGAAAATTTTGGCGTAGAGTTCCATTATTACCCAATAACTCCAAAAACAAAATCAGCTTACGAGAAGCGCATACTCAAAAATCTTGAGGAGCATGATATAGACTTGATAGTTCTAGCTAAGTATATGCAGGTATTAAGCGCAAATTTGATAAGCAAATACTCTAACAGAATCATCAATATCCATCACTCATTCCTGCCCGCATTTGCAGGCGGAAAGCCATACCACCAGGCACATCAAAGGGGAGTCAAAATCATAGGGGCAACAGCGCATTATGTAACTGCTGAGCTTGACCAAGGGCCAATCATAGAGCAAGATGTCATGAGAGTCAGCCACAGGGATTCGGTAGAAGACTTGACAAGAAAAGGCAAAGACATGGAAAAAATAGTTCTTGCAAGGGCAGTAGACTTGCATCTGCGCAATAAAATTTTAGTGTATGACAATAAGACCGTGGTGTTTGACTAAGGTGTGTTAGTTTTTTTTCCTGTTGCGAGCGAAGCGGAGTTCTGGCAAATTTCGACTGAAAAGTCGCGGAGGTACAAAATTTCTATCAAGAACAAAGTTCAATAAAGAAAAATAATAAAAGGCAAAAACAAAATTAACCTAACTGAGGTTGCCATCCATCAGGATGCCATCTAATAGTTGTAGTGGTATCATCCAAATAAAGAACTACTCCCCTTCTCTTCGCTTCAGCTTCAGCTAATTTCATTGCCTCATCTAAAGTTGCTTTTTTTTTACAGATAGTGTCTACATGACCCCAACCACGCGGTTTTTCTCCTTCCTCTAATAATTCTCTATAGCCTAGTTCCATATCTCTTGGAATTGGTCTAGGACCTTTTCCAACATTATAGTCTTTCCTTGCATAAACATTATATATCCTAGTTTGTGGTTGTTCTAAATCCGAAGTATGTAAGACAGAAACATGGTCATTTATTAGACCGCGTGTATAACTATCTGCCACCCTTATAGTTTCTCCAATATGACTATCCATTTTATTTTCACCTACAATTATATTAAGTATTTACTATTGAGTAATGACATTATTATATAAATCTTTCGTTTTCTGTTTTTGCCCCATTCATAAATTTTGCCTCATAACGATTGAGTTTAGCAACTACTAAACGCAGTTTTACTTTGTTTAACCATAAATCAATTGCTTTAATTCCTAGGGTCTTTCCATCCCTTTTCAAAAACAGCAAATCCAAGAGTTTTTGGCACATCATACTTTATTCCGTTGCACTCTGCCGCATCAGCTGCTTTTGATACTTGTCCATTGCAGTTCACAAAGAATTCATCTTTGCATTGAACAAAGTCATCTTTATCCTCGCAAATGGCAGATGTGAAAGTGCTGAATTCAATAACTTTGGGCTTTTCCTCGATTTCTGTCTTTATATCATTAATATTTTTTGTGCTTACAGCTATAAAGCTGAACGATGCTATTGCTACAAGTGCCAATAAAACTATGACCAACCCCCTCATACAATAGCTATAGAATTGCTAGTATTTAAAGCTTTCGGTTTTATACTACTTAAGAGTGGTTACTTCTCCACTATCTCTGCATAGCCAATCAGCCTGAAACGATTGCCTATCCTTCTCGAAATTGTAACGCGAGAGCCAGCATCAGCGCATACAGGCAGCTTTAGCCTGCACTTTATTTTGTTTTTCCTTAATTCTATGACAATCCCAACAGTCGCTGCAGAATTCACGTTAAGCATCA
>JACPMS010000045.1 GCA_016185875.1 Candidatus Woesearchaeota archaeon
AAACAACTCCAAAATAAAGCACAGGCATCATTCTTTGCTATTATAGGAGTACTCCTGTTTATTGCCGCAATCATTGGGTTTTTTGTCTACAACAACATTAAGAAAACGAATATAGAGCAGGAAACGAAAAAGGCAGCAGAAATAAGCCTTCAGGCTGAAGAGGTAAAAAAATTCGTCAATGACTGCATCAGAAAATCAACCTTTGAGGGGCTTAAAACGCTTGGACAGACTGGAGGGTATTTGGAAGTGCCAAAGCTCATAAATTTTAAAGGCATTAGCTATTGGCAGATTGACCAAGCAAACATCCAGCCTTTTTTGAATCAAACACAGAAAAGTCTCTTGGAGTACATTAACTTGAACCTTCCAAGATGCGTTGAAAGCGGAAACATCAGCAGCCTTGGGTTTTCAATCGAGAAAAAAGAGCCAGCAGCATTCATAGAATTCGGCAATTCAGATGTCACAATAAAGGTAATTTACCCGATAAAGCTGAGCAAAGAGGGGCTTAGCAAGGAATTTTCAGAATTCTTTAACACCTTTGACATAAGGTACAGAGCCACATTTGAGGCTGCGAAAGAGGTTAATGAAAGAATTTTTGAGCCTGACTTTGAGATTAAAAACCCTCTGAAGAAAATGGACTATATAAAAAGCCTTGATTTTGACATTGGCTACAAAACTCCTGAAACTGACATCATGGTATTTACTGTGACTGATAAAAAATCTGTAACCCCGACAAATGAGTTTTACACTTTCAGTTTTGCAGCAAAGCTTGGAAAATCAGAGCTGAAGAAAATAACTTCATTACAAAACAGAAGCGCTACCAACCCTGTATTTCTACAGTATACAGTTTTTTCTGTTGACAAAAAGGCGCAGCTTGATATTTCTTCAGGAACAACAATAAACTTGAATGGCCAGGATGTCCCTGCAATCACAGTCCAGCAGTCATATCCACAGCAGGTTGTTGCTAAGAATGTGCCTGTGGAGAAAGAGAACAAGGAAATAAAGAGAAGGGAAGATTTGAATTACAGAATTGACAATCCTGTTTACAGCTTTGAGCCTGATGATTTGCTTTTCAACAAGCCTCAATTATTGACTCTTTATTATGATGATCCTCAAGGAAAAGATGCAAAAGGAGTTGGCATTCTAAAAGGGAAAAACAATTTTTGGGTTCCAATTCCATCATTTGAAGACAGAGCCAACAGAAAGGTTTTTGCAAACATTATTGGGTTTACGCAATTCACAGCAGTTTTCTGCGAAGGGCAAAACCTGAAGAAAGCCATTGCAAGGCAGGTTTTTGAGGCGAATGCCGGGTGTTATGTGAGTTTGGTGATAATGGTTATTATGATAGTAGTTGCTTTTTATTTAGTAGGTCCTGCATTTGTTTCTGGTGGCCTTATTAGTACAAATGCTGCGGCTCTTGGAGGAGCAGAAGCACTCACCGCCGCTGCTGCTGCTACAGCCCCAACTACTGCTGGAGGACTAGGATTAGTACAGGGTTATATTGCGACATTAGGTGCAAACTTGGCTTCTGCAGTAGGTACTGGCGCAGTGACTGTAGGAACGGCAACAGCAATAGGATTAGCAGTTACTGCATTATCGTCTGGAATTAGTCTGGTAGGCGCAGCAACCGAAGCATTCTACACTTCCTCTCCAGAAAACTGCCAGGGGTTTGTGCCAACGTGCACTTGGCAGGTTGGTGTAAATCCTGTTGAGGTGGATGGAACAGGCAGATGCATACCTGGAAGCGGGACTTTTCAAGCTGGGGTGCCTGTCACATTATGCGCTCAGGTTAAGAAATGCAATTTCATACAGAAATTTACATGCCAGAAATGCAGCGTTGAATGCACTGCCTCATATTATTGAATATTTCATTTATAAGTTGATTTCTCAAATTTTGGATTTAAAAAACATAACATTTAAATATAAGCTAAATATTAAATGTTGAAAAATGGCAAATAACACTTGGATGGGAAAGTGCATTCTGTTTTCATATAGGCCTATCCATAAGGCTGTGTTTACAGCCGTGATGTGTTAACTGCCGATTTTAACCTTACTTTTTTTCTAAACAGATTGGAGGTGTTAAAATTGGAACAAAAGACAAAACTAAACTCTGCGGAAATTGGCTTGCGAGCCCGCGAGCAAGCTCGCGTGCATGTCGAAGAATTTGAAGAATTCCTTCAAAGCTTATCGAGTGTAGACTTCAACAACCGCGGAGAAGAATCGAAATACAAGTAAAATGGGCAAACATAAACATTTAAATATTCATTGGCATTACGTTCATGCCATGATTAGGCAAGATTATTATAGATGCTATTGTTGTTGCTAGTTCTGTTCATTGTTTTAGTTAGCTAAGCGAGGGTTTTCAGGCGAGGGTTTTTAAAACCTCAAAGCCAAGCGGCTAAGGCGAGCGATTTTGGCTGCAAGCCAGAACTCGATGCTGCAAAGCAGCAATTTGAGCCAAATTTTTGGCAATGACATATTGCGCAAAGCCCGCTTAATCATGGGTTCGAGTCAACCTTTTGAAAAAAGCCTGTGGAAAACCATGCAATGCGGGATATGAAATCCCGCGGAACGATGGTCTGCAGAAAAAGGTTGCGAATGTCCCATCCCTCGCTTTTTTTATTTTTTAATTTCGACAACAAAAACAATTAAAAACCCATAAAAATTTTTATTAAAATGCCACTAAAACTTTACAACACATTAACAAGAAAAAAAGACGCATTCAAACCGATACAAGACAAAATAGTTAAGCTCTATACTTGCGGTCCAACTGTTTATGACTTCGCCCACATCGGCAACTTCAGGGCTTATGTTTGCAGTGATATTCTCAAGCGTTACCTTAAATACAAAGGCTTCAGGGTAAAGCATATTATGAACATTACAGATGTAGATGACAAGACAATAAAAGGCGCAAACAAGGAAGGAATTTCTTTAGCAGAATATACGCGAAGATATGAAAAGGCTTTCTATGAGGATATTAAAACATTGAATATTGACAAGGCTGATTTTTTTCCAAGAGCAACTGAACACGTAAAAGAGATGCTTAATATTATTAAAAAATTACTAAAAAATAAAGTTGCCTACAAAAGCGAAGACGGGAGCATATATTATGATATTTCTAAATTCAAGGATTATGGAAAATTGTCGCATACAAAATTAGAGGGGTTAGAGGCTGGAAAAAGAATCAAACAAGACCAGTACGAAAAAGAGCAAGCGCAGGATTTTGCATTGTGGAAAGCCTATGACAAGGAAGATGGAAATGTTGCGTGGAAGACAGAAATCGGCAATGGAAGGCCAGGCTGGCACATTGAATGTTCAGCTATGTCGATGAAGTATCTAGGCGAGCATTTTGACATCCATGCTGGAGGCGTTGACTTGATATTCCCGCACCACGAGAATGAAATTGCGCAAAGTGAAGCCTCTACTCAAAAAAAATTTGTCAATTACTGGGTTCATAACGAGCATTTACTGGTTAATGGGCAAAAGATGTCAAAATCATTGGGAAATTTTTACACTTTAAGGGATTTGCTGGATAAGGGATATCACCCAAAAGCTATAAGGTACCTTTTATTGTCTGCGCATTACAGAGCGCAATTAAACTTTACAGAAGATGCTGTTAAATCTGCTGATAACGCAGTTCAAAGATTGCAGGATTTTATGATTAAATTAAAGGAAATAAAAAAGAATATCAAAAATAAAAATATTGAAAAATTAATCCACAAAACAAAAAAAGAATTTGAGAAGGCAATGGACGATGACTTGAACATAAGTGTTGCTTTAGCACATATATTTGAATTTGTTAAACAAGTTAATACTTTACTTATGGAAAATAAAGTTGGAAAAAATGATGCTAAAAAAATAATAAATTTGATGATGGAATTTGATGAAGTCCTAGGGATTCTTGAGGAAAAAGAAGAAAAAATAAGCGATGAAATTAAAAAATTGATTGATGAAAGGGAAAAGGCAAGAATGGAAAAAAACTTTGCAAAAGCAGACAAAATAAGGGAAGATTTAAAAAAGAAAGGCATTATCCTTGAGGACACGAAAGAAGGGGTTAGGTGGAAGAGAATTGAGTGAGGTGTTAGTTTATGAAAGAACAATTACATCGGGGATATTCTCATCCACTAGTTGTACTATCCCTTAGTGAAGTCGCTAAAAAAGACTTAATAGTTCCATCTACTTGGGTTGTTTATAATACACCTGAAAATATTGATGAGAGTTCTGTAGCGAGAAAAGAGGAAGATGAAAGACGACTTGAAGCAATATTAAGGAAAAATATTGGGCTTTTTAGAGCCTTTGCTGAAACTGGTGATTTAGGAAGAGCAACCAGATTGTCTGATATCATCAAGCAAAATCTTGAGCTTGGCGAAGAAATGGGTTGTGTATCAGATGTTATAAGGGGCCTAAAATCGACTTATAATCGTCTGCATTTTTTTTACGAAATTGACGAAATCTCAGGACAAGATTTTGTCCTTTTGCCTCAGCCATCTTTTGTCCCTCCTACAGTCGCCAAAAGCAACGGCCCATTATTTTATCGATTTTAGTGAGCAAGAGAATAGGAAAATTCTATTTTTTCTTTATCAAAAACTCACGACTAACCACAAGTTAGAGACTCGTAAAACTCTTAGGATTAGAAAATAGTAAAAATGGTGTATATTTATTGAAGCATTTTTTCAAGCAAATGCTCAATGTCACCTTGGCTTATACCATTTTTTGGCAGAAAAGTTGCAACAATTACATAACCTCTTCCACTCCTGCTCAATGTTTCAATATAGTTTAGCCCTGGAATTTTGGATAGCTTGGCTGAAAGCTGTTCAAAAATTTGCTTTACCTGATATCTTGAAAATTCTTTTACTCCAAAAGTTCCCCCATCTTCAAGGAATAATGGCTGATGGTTTTGCACAATCCTGTAAGTATATCCCTCCCCAGGGGCGGTAGGGCTTAGAGGACCAATGACGACAGTATAAAACCCTTCCTTGATTATCCTTGTCAACGACCTTGTAGACATTGTTGTAAGGTGCCCTCTGCCGTAGTCGGGATTTGAGAATGCGTGCCCAGCAACTCTTCTCCTATCTTCTGCAGTATCTCTGTAAAAATATGTCCATTCCTTGCCACTCAATCTCCTTGAATCCGTACGCATATTTTCACCTTTTGTTATTATTGTTTCATTTTGGTTTTTATTGTATTTATTTAAATCTTTTTATTAGTTTGGGGCAATTAGAACCCAACCTCAATCTCTAAATCATTTTCAGTCTTTTTGCCTCTTGTCGGCTCAAATACAATGTGCTCTGCTGTTGTTGCTGCCCTTATTTCTGCTTCAATGCTGTCAAAATCCTTTTCCTCAATTTTTGCTTTTATTGTAAGTTTTTTTACTGGAGTTTTCAATGACAGTTGTTTTTCTGATTTCTGCTTTCTCACAAACTCAACAACCTTAACTACAAAATCGCCAATATGCTCTGCATGCTCGTCAATCATGCTGATGTCCGGCCATTTACAAATGTGAATTGATTTTATTTTTTCATGATTTTTATAATATAACTGATACAATTCTTCTGTAATGAACGGCATGATTGGTGCCATTAACTTAATGATTGTCAATAAAGTATGAAACAAAGAATATTGCGCTGACAGTCTTGCCTCTTTTCCTCTTTTGCCAGCATTATACAATCTGTCTTTGATTATTTCAAGATAGTTGTCGCAAAAAACGTGCCAGAAGAAAGTTTCAGCCTCAAGCTTTGTATGGGAGTACTCATAATCAATAAAATTTTCTGTGCTTTCCTTTACAACCTTGCTTAGCTTGGATAAAATCCACCTGTCCATCACTTCAAGCTTTGCCGGCTTTTCTAAATTATAATCAGAAAGGTGCATAAAGGCGAATTTTGAAGCATTCCATATTTTTGTTGAAAACTTGCTGCCTGTAACCAGGTCTTTCTCCTGGAAAGGCAAATCATCTCCAAGCCTTGAGCCAGCCGCCCAAAATCTTAATGAATCTGCAGAGTACTTTGCAATCATCTCCCTTGGGTCAATTATGTTTCCTTTGCTCTTGCTCATCTTCTTTCCCTTCGGGTCAAGAGCCCAGCCGGAAATCATTGCATTCTGCCAGGGAATTTTCTTATGGTGGAAATAGCTTTTTACGACAGTATTGAAAAGCCAGAAAGTGATGATATCATGGGCTTGCGGCCTCAAGCTCATTGGGTGCAGTTTCTTGAATATTTTTTTATCTTTAAAAAGCTCAATTGCAATGTCCGGCGTCAATGAAGAGGTTGCCCATGTGTCCAAGACATCCTTCTCGCCTATAAACACATTTGAGCCGCATCTGCACTTCTTTAGCGGCATATCTACAAGCGGGTCAACTGGTAATTGCTTTTCATCTGCAGCAATGATCTCATTGCATTTCCTGCAGTACCATACAGGGATTGGAATGCCAAAATGCCTCTGCCTTGAAATGTTCCAGTCCCATTTCAATCCCTTAATCCAGTTTTCATACCTTGCTTTCATATGCTCAGGATACCACTTGATTTTGCGTCCATATTCTATGAATTCATCCTTCAAGTCAAGGTACCTGATAAACCACTGGTCTGTTATCAATATCTCAATATCAGTTTCGCATCTCTCGTGCACATTAACAACATGCCTTATCGGCTCCAGCTTTGCAATTCTTCCTTCTTCCTGCAACGCCTTGATAACTGCTTCCCGTGCTTTCTTTACATGCAATCCTTTAAACCTGCCAGCTTTCTCATTCAAGATTCCATCCTTGTTCAGAATTTCAATCGGCTCAATGTTAAATTCCTCCATCCACTTCACATCATCCATGTCGCCAAAAGTGCAGTGATAAACAATGCCAGAGCCGAACTCCATGTCAACATCCTTGTTTGCTGTTATTTTGACTTCCCTGTCTGAGAATGGGATTTTTGCCTTTGCTCCAATTAGATGCTTGAATCTTTTGTCATCCGGATGAATATGAATTGCCACACAAGCCGGCAGTAACTCTGGCCTTGTTGTTGCAATTGTGATTTGCTCTCCTAAGCTCGTGTCAAATTTCATGTACACAAGTTTGCTTTCTCTCTCATTGTCTTTCATTTCCACCTGAGCAATTGCAGTCTGGCATTCAGGGCACCACACAAATGGCGCTCTTTTCCTGTAAATCCTGCCCATTTTGTAAAGCTCAACAAAAGAGCGCTGGGAAATCTCTTGGCAGTGCTGGTCAATAGTTGTGTAAAAAATGCTGAAATCTGCGCTTATGCCTATCCTTTTCCAGTCATAAACAAAATCAGGCCTTATTTCCTTTAAAGTTTTCAGGCACAAATCAACAAACTCCTTTCTTTTCATGAACTGCCCCTTGACATTTTTCATCTTCTCTATCATCCTTTCTGTTGCCAAGCCATTGTCATCTGTGCCGAAAGGATAGAATATGTTTTTTCCAAGCATTCTCTGGAATCTTACAACAAAATCCTGCTGAGAATAAGAAAAAGAATGGCCAAGGTGCATTTTGCCAGAGACTGTTGGTGGCGGAGTGTCAACTGAATATATTTCTGCTTTGCTGTTTGGGTCAAAAGCATAGATTTTTTCCTTCTCCCAGAACTCAAGCCACTTTATTTCAGCTTCTTTTGGATTGTAGTTTTTTGGCAGTTGCATTATTAATAGATGGTTTTTGGTTTAGTATTTAAATGTTTAATTATTGCTATTAAGAATCACGGGCATTATTTCCTATTTAGCCTTATTTTTCAGCCACTCAACCTCTTCTTCATTCAAATCTAAATAATTTATGACATTATTTCTCATTTCCTTGTTCCTGAAAATTATGGGCAAGTAGGGCATTGTGCTTTTTAGTATTTCTTTTTTTGAGGAATGCGTTTTTGATGCAATTTTTCCAGCAATATCCTTCTTTTTTGCTAGCCTCTGGTTGGCCCACCATAACTTTAGTATTCTGCCAGTTGGCTTGTACGCAACCAATTGCCTGTATTTTTCCTTCTTTGCAGATGCAATTCCTGCTGTGATTAAGGCGTTGATGTAGACCAAAAACCTGTAATGCTGCCACCTCCTTATTCTCCTGTTAAAAACATCTGCCTTGCTCAGCATTTCGTATGCTTTTGCAAGGTCTTCTGGCTTTGTATACTCCTTTGGCAGGTTTTCATCAATCCACAATAATTGCTCGTCTAAATCCTCCCCAACATTGTCAAAAGCAGATATTGCAATTTTCAAGTCGGTTGTCTTGAATATCTTGTTTAAGGCTGTCATTATGTTGTCTGTTTTGTTCCTGTCTGCCAATTCCTCAAGGCTTTCCTTTGTCAGCTCCTTTTTATCCTGAGCCAATGCCTGCAAGTCATTTATGGCAGCCCTTGCATCTCCGCCTGCCCTTCTTGACAAAGCTTTGAGGATGTCTTCCTCATATTTTATTTTTTCATGCTCGCAAATTCTTTTCAGTATTTTAAAAATTGACAGGTAATCAAGCTGCTTGAATTCAATTATATTTGATTTGCTTCTTAAAGAGCTGAACTTATTGTCAAACGGATTTGTTGCTGTCAGTATTATTGGAAATGCCGAATCCTCAATAAGCTTTGTTATTGCCTGTATTCCGCCTCTGTCCTCGTGCCCGGACAAGCCATCTATTTCATCAACGAGAATTACCTTTCCTTTCGCAAAAAGGCTTCTTTGTTTTATGGCATTGCCGACCTTGAGGTTTATTTGCTCTGCATTGCGAAACTCGCTTGCATTCACCTCAACTACCTCAAAACCCAGTTCATTTGCAATCGCATAAATACAGCTTGTTTTTCCTGTACCACTTGAGCCGTATATCAAAGCAGAATTCTTTTTCTCTTTTGAAAAATTAACTATAAAATTCCTTAATTGTATTACAACATCATCCTGCCCAATTAATTCCTTTGTTGTTTTTGGGATGTACTTGTGTATTAAAGGCTGCATAGTCAAATAGTAGAATTTATTGTTTTATTAAGTTATTGCTTCAAAATAATGTCATCACTCTATAATCAAAAAATTTAAATTAGATGCTGCGTTATCCCCTGAAATGAGCAGCAACTCAAGGTTCTTTTTTGTTCTAGTGCCTTTGGGAGCAGCTATCGGGCTTGGCAGCATATGGCTTTATCCATATTACTCGTACATCTATGGGGGCTTATTCTTAATCCCTTACACCATTGCTTTGTTTATTTTGGGTTTTCCATTGCTTATGCTTGAGTTCTCAGCAGGGCAATACTTCAATAAGAACATTGTGGATTTGTTTGCCTCGATAAAAAAATGGTTCAGCGGCATCGGCTGGCTTATGGTTTTCAATGCATTTATAGTCATGAGCTTTTATGCTGTTGTGCTTTCATGGCATGTCATTTATTTTTTTGTGTCTTTTGGAATGCAGTGGAAAAAAGACGCTAGTACATATTTTTTTAACAATGTCCTGCAGGTTTCACATGGTTTCAGGAATTTTACCCAGTTTTCATTGCCTGGTTTTATTGCGCTGATTTTGGCATGGGTCTTGCTGTTCTTCTGCATAAGAAACGGCTTTGACAGCCTCAAGAAATGGTTTTTAGCAATCACCGCTGTATTTGCATTCCTAATGCTCTTGTTTTTGATGTACTCATTGACGCTTGAGAACGCACTAAGCGGCATTTACGCTTTCTTAAAGCCGGATTTGAAAAGCCTCGTCAAGCTTGATGTCTGGGTTGCTGCCTTTTCCTTGGCTGCAGTGTCATTGGGATTGTCTTTTGGAATAATGCACGCTGCAGCAAAAAAATTTGGGAAGGGATTCATTTCAGGAGCATCATTTATTGTGCTGGTTTTTGAAATTCTGACGGGCATAGCTGTCGGCTTTATTTTATTCGGGATTTTGGGATTCTTGAGCGCAAGGCAGGGCATTGGCTTTGGCAACCTTGTTTTTTCGGATTTCGGCTCTTCATTCACGATTCTGGCCAGCGCATTGCCATATTTTTACAAGCCAACATTGCTAAGCCTTTTGTTTTTTTTATTTTTATCCATCTTTTTCGTACTTGGGACGGCTTCCCTGGCATGCTCAATATGCACTATTTTGGCTGATAAATTAAAAACAAAACAGAGGAATGCAGCAGTCATTGCAGCTGGCTTTGGATTCTTGTTTGGATTGCTGTTCATCATAAAACCCGGATATTATATAATGGACATTGCAAGCCATTTTGCCTATTACAACATTTTGACTGCAATTTTGCTTGAGGCCCTTGCTGTTGGGTGGTTTTTTGATGCGCAGAAAATAGCAGATTTCATTAATCAACATTCTGTTTTAAAAATAGGCGCATTATGGAAGTTTGCTGTAAAATACACGACTCCATTGATTTTATTGCTGCTGCTGTTCTTCCAGTTAAAATCGGATTTTCTGGTTAATTATGGAAATTATCCTTGGCTGGCTGTGCTTATTTTTGGAGTCGGAATTGTTGCTGCTCCGGTTATTGCTGCATTTTTAATGCCTCAGAGGGTATTTGACAGGCAATAAAAAATTATACTCACACACAGAATTTATTAAGTATTGCTGTGTGTTCGTTATAGTCAACAACAAATCATACATAACACCTAATTACTTTGTTGGTTGACTATATTTATGAACTTTGGAAGTTTCTGAAGGAATGGAAATTAACACTTCATCAAGCTTTAATCACTTAAACTCGCACAATTCCAATCTTACTATCAAATCCATCATGAACCTTGCAGCCTGAGCCCCATCCACAACCCTGTGGTCATATGTCAATGACAAAGGAAGCATTTTTCTTATCTCAACCTTTCCGCTCTTTGCAACCGGCTTTTCCATGATTCTGCCAATTCCAAGAATCGCGCTTTCAGGATAATTGATTATTGGCGTGAAGAATTGGACTCCAACAGAGCCAAGGTTTGAAACTGTGAATGTGCCTCCTTTAATGTCCATTAAGTTTATTTTCCTGCTTCTTGCATCATTAGCCAGCTTTTCAATTTCCTTTGCTATTGTCTTGATGTCTTTTCCAGCAGCTCCCTTTATTACAGGCACCATCAAGCCTTCTTCTGTGTCAACTGCAACTCCGATATTGTAATATTTTTTAAGCACAATATCTTCTCCCTCAAGAGAGGCATTAAGGTAGGGATGCTCCTGCAGGCACAAAGCAGCTGCTTTCACAATATAAGGCATGAAAGTAAGCTTTATACCTTCTTTCTCAAAATCCTTTTTTTCTTTCTCCCTTAGTTCAGCAAGCTCAGTGACATCAAATTCATGCATGTTTGTCAATTGCGCTGCTGTGAAGATTGATTCTGCCATTTTTGCTGCAACTGCCTTCTTTATGCCGTGCAAAGGCACTCTGTCAATGTAGCCAAAAAAGTCGTATTTTCTCGTGACTTTTATACTGCTTGGAGCAGGCTCTTCTTTTTTAGCTGCACCAGAAGCTTTCTGCACGTCCTCAATTGCAATCCTTCCATCAGCTCCTGTTCCTTTAATTTTGCTTAAGTCAACGTTAAGCTGCTTTGCAAGGTTCCTGACTGCCGGAGTTGCTAAAATTGAAGGCTCTTGAATTGCTGGCTTTGCTTCTTTTTTTATTGCTGCCAATGGCTTTACATCCTTTGCCTCTTCCAGAAATCCAACAACAGAGCCTGTGTAGGGAACAACGCTTTTAGCTTCTTTTTTTGCTTCCTTCTTTTCCACCAAAGTTGGTGCCGGACTTGCTTCGCGCACTTCTGCTTTTTTTGCCTCCATGTGCTTTTTTACATCTTCCTCTGTCTCATGCTCCTCAAGAATTGTGACCATTGTCTCGCCTACATGGATAATGCCGCCAGCAGGCACATGAAGCTTCAGAATTTTGCCTGACTTTGGAGATGGCATTTCCACAATTGCCTTGTCAGTTTCAATCTCGCCAAGAGGCTGGTCAGCTTTTATCTTGTCGCCTTCCTTGACAAACCACTTTTGGATTTCACCCTCATGGATTCCTTCGCCAACATCCGGAAACTTGAATTCGTAAGGCATTTTATTGTTTGGTTTTTGTTCTTAATTCGATTATTCAATCCGCTCGCTGTCGCTCGCAAATTTTTGTGCTTGGCAAAAATCTTCTGCCATTGATTTTTGCCTCGCCGATTTATATTCGGGGGCTGAGCGAATGCG
>JACPMS010000043.1 GCA_016185875.1 Candidatus Woesearchaeota archaeon
GGACTTTGAAGCTATTCTAGATGAGGCAAAAAAAGATGATTTTGTATATTTTGATCCCCCATATTATCCAGAGACGAGTGGTGGAAATTTTACAAGTTATCAAAAAGACAAATTTTTGGAAAATGAACATAAGAAGTTATTTGAAGTTTTTAAAAAACTAGATGCCCAAGGTTGTTTATGTATGCTGAGTAATAGTAACACAAAATTTATAAAAGATCTCTACAAAGAGTATAATCAAACTTTAGTTAAGGCAAGAAGAATGATAAATTGTAATGGAAATGGAAGAGGGGAAACTGAAGAGTTAGTAATAACTAATTATAGTTAACAAAACTAAAATGCCACATATAATTAAAGCCAGTTGTCCTTGTTGTCATAAAAAGGCCAATAACTATGACGAAATTGAAAGGTTACTTGGTTGGAGACGAATCAATGGAAAGACTTTGCCACAATCTTATTGCGTGAGATGCAGGAAAGCTAGATGTACTAAAAAAGAGAAAAAGCATTAAATATTAAATTCTATATGTCTTTTGTAAGACTTAAAATAGGAATTCTCTCAAAAGTTGATATTTTATTCATCTTAATATATTTCTAAGCAATATAATGGTTGCTCTAAATTTTTTAAATGCTATGTCACTTAATTCCGACCAATCAGAATCTGAGTTTGGTAATTTCTTAATAAATTTTCTACAAACTTTTTTAAATTTTTCACTAGAATGCACGGGTGGGATATTTCTAAGATCTCTTAAATCCCTAAGGTTTTTAATGATGGAAGGATCATAATCTATATTTTTATTCTTTAGCAAAAGCTCGATCATTCCGATAGATTGGTTTTTATCAATAATCTCTTTTTCAGTATTTGAAGATGGAGTAATATATTTCTTAAATTCACCAAAATCTATAGCTTCTATTAAAGAAGATATTGTAGTAATCTGAAATATGAATTCTTTCTCATTGTTTGCTAAAGATGAAAGTTTTTCTATTAAATTTTTTTTAATTTTAAAAAGATTAAATTCCCATTTTGCCTTGCTAATTTTATTTATATTATTAAGTGTTCTTTCAATTTCCTCTATGGCTGTTTTTTCAATTTCTTTTTTTGTTGGACTTCGGTTTAAAAGTTCAACTCTATTCCCATCTATAAAATAAATCTCAATATCATTAGTAAACAACCACCCGTCATAGACGGGTGGCATTTCTGGATTAGCTTGCGTAGCTTAGCAAGCTGCTCTGCCTGATTCTTGCCTCTCCGTATTTCTGCTTCCTTATGTAGTTGATTGTGTTCTGCACGTTCTTTGGCGAGCCTATGTAGTAGCTTGGATTCCACAAACCTGAATCCCAGAAATATTTTTTCTTGCATTCTGGAAAATGCTCAAAGAATTTCTTTGCTGTATATCCTCTCAAAAGCTTAGCAACCTCTGGCCTGCTGTATAAGCAAATATCTGCCATGAAGTGCACATGGTTGTTGTCAAAGCCTATCTCGCCTATTGGGATTTCATATTGGTATGCTGCTTCGAGCAGCAAAGTCCTCATGCCTTCCCTGTAAAGCTCGTCATCAAAGATGCAGTGGCAGTACCTGATTTTGAACTCGCAGTGCTGCCATGATTCGCCGACTGCAGAGCTGTATCTGGCTGGGTTTTCCTTTCGCATGTTCTCACCTTTCAGAAAAATTTTTAAGCTCCGCAAAGCTAACGCTATTTCGGAGCTTTTGTTGGGCAGTGCTCGTTCCACGAGCCTGCCAACTAATTTCTTAATTTTTTATGCAGAAAAAGCTTGTGCTTATTTCTCCCACCAGTCAAAGACTGGTGGAACTCTTTTGATTAGAAAACACGCATCTTGCTCAGCAGTTAAGCTGCTTGAATCCTGTGTTTCACAAGAGGCGTCGCAGGCACCTGTCTGAGCGCGAGTGCATTCGGGCCATGAGCGCGTGTCAATCACTTTAATATTTGCATCTGCAACAACACCTTCGCCAAATACCCTTAATGCATTTTTGTATCCGACTGCCTCCCGGTGCTCTTTATCGAATCCGACTATAACAAACCGTGAAATTTTGACTGCCCTGTCAAACACTTCAGGATCAAAAGCATATTCCGGGCCAATTTCAGTACCCCACATGACTTTGTCAGGCACAGCGTCAACTAATGGCTTGTATGCGCTGATTGCGCTGCTGATCATTGATTTCTCTTTGCTGTCAAAAGTTGAAACAAATTTACTGATGGATGACTGCTTGTCTTTGCTGTCATAATCGTAAATAATGTCCATATTATTAACATGAATAATGTGTGCGGCATCCATGCTGAAATAGAGGTTGTCATGCTCCTGCATTATTTTAATTA
>JACPMS010000063.1 GCA_016185875.1 Candidatus Woesearchaeota archaeon
TCAAATATTCTTCTTCCTATAAGATAAGCCAGGTATATGCACAGGCTGCCAAATACTATTTCCATTACCCTACCAAGAATTATCGCATTAAAGCCAGACTTCCACAAAAAACCAAGGATTAATGGCCACACAATTGGCCTTGAGGCTTCCCACAAGCCAGCATTGCCAAAAGAATAGATGTATTTGCCCATGTTGATGTAAACTGCTGCATCCCACCATACAGTTTTATAGTTTTGAAGAGTCAAGAATTTTGCAATAAAAAATAAGGCAACAATATAAACAATCTTATTCTTTCTTATATGACTAAGAAAAGAGTTCATTTTTCAATGATTTCAACGCAATCTTCGGTCTTTTCCTTATAATAGCTGCATATTTCCCTCAGTATACTGTCTTTATCCTTAAATCCGCTCCGAGGTTTTCCTTCTATTACAATAGTCGGATATTTCGTAACATTGTATGTACCCATCAATAGAGGTATCATCGGCTCAGGCTCAAACTTCGAATCAAATGAAAATATCAAAAGCTTGTCCTTGAATTTCTTTTTCAGGTAAGTCAATACAAATGCCTGCTTATCACAATCTGGACACTCTTTTTCATCAGAAAAAAAATACAAAATATTGACAATGTCTGTGCCGCACAGCTTTCTTGTCCTTTCGCCAAGCAGCCAGTACCTTATTTGGGCCAGTATGTACTCGTTTTTGAGTGTATCAAGCTCATTTTTGTTTAATGTCGCGTCCCTGTCAAAATTTTCAAGCCTTATTCGTGTCGACTCAAGATTGTTTATGTTCTGTTCGAATGTCTTCTGCACTGCCAAGCAGTTTTTTTCCTGGCTCAATTGGTCTATAAAAGCATACTGCAGCTGCAAACTGCTAAAATCCAGGTTCTGCTTCCTGCTTACCGACTCAATATAATTAACTCTTTTACCTTCTATGGCCAAGCCTAAAAAGAGCCCAAGAAGAAAAATGCCAATGGTAATAGCGCCTGCAATGATGTATTTGTCTTTGCTTAAGTGTCTCATGCTACCACTTCTGTTTTTTCCCAAATGCAAAATCCAGCATTATGCCTACCCATATAAATCCTATCACCAAGAAATAGAAGAACAGATAAGAAACAAGAGAAAGCATGCCATGCTTGTCCAGCCTTTCATTAGTCTCTGAATGGGATTTTCTTAGTATCAGTATAGAAATTATGAGCATTATAACAGACACCAATATAGCTGCATAGTTGAGATCCAGCAAGTTAAAATCAAATTTAAACGTTTTTATCAATGTATAGAAATCAAAATTTATGAAGATGGAATTATACAATGCCTTGACATAGGGCTTTAGCCCGTAATAGAACAACGAGGAAACCAGTATTATGGCTATTGCCCCAGAAATGATAATTGTTGGCATCTGTATGATCCCAAAATCTCCATACTTCTTATTAAACATCATGTGCTTGTACCTGAATGCGTTTATAATGGAGCCCTTGTACCACCTGTTTCTCTGCTTGTACAGCTCCTTGAATGTTTTAGGGGCTATTGTAAAAACTTCTGCGTCCAGCAGCTGCACTATCCTGTAGTTTTTGCTTTGCAGCCTCAATGAAATCTCTAAGTCCTCTGTCAGATTATCTTCGTCAAATCCACCTATTCTTTTAATAACATCAGTTCTGTAAACACTAAATGGGCCTGGAGCAACATGCACGCAGTTAAGCCTGCTCATAAGCCTCTTATAAAACATATTTACTATGTACTCAAGCCACTGCATTCTCTGCCATATATTCTTTGGCTTGGAAACTTTAAGCAATGGCAATACTACAGCTGTATTTTCATCTGTAAAATGAGGCAATATCTTTTCCAATGCATCTTTTGTTACACTTGAGTCTGCATCCAAGCATATAAAGAACTCTCCTTTGGATACTGCCAAGCCTTTATTAAGGGCAGAGCCTTTGCCTTGATTTTTCTTGCTTATGAGCCTTATATTAAAGGCATTATTTTGTGATATAAATTCCTGAACTATGTTTTTTGTATTATCTGAACTTCCGTCATTTACAACTATTATTTCCAGCTTATTTTTTGGGTATTCAAGCTTAGTTAATGATGCTAAGGTTGCTATTATGTTTTTTTCCTCATTATACGCAGGTATGACTACGCTGACTACAGGATGCTTTCTCAATTTTCTTGCTTTGCCTTCTGTTTCTTTGTCCATCAGCACCAAAAACCAGAATATGGCAAAGAATAATGAAAGCAGGTAAGCTGTCCATAATACCGCCTTAACATAGATAGATATTGGCATATGCCTCAAGATATTCAGCGCTTATTTAAAATTTTTCCCTGAAGTGAAATAACAATTCCAAAACAACAAATTTTATAAAATTCCTGAGAATGCCGTTTGTTATGGAGGAATCTCCCAATAAGATACAGACAGGCAGCAAAATACTTGATACTATGCTCGATGGCGGCTATGAAAAGGACATCATAACTACAATTTACGGGCCTGCTGGCTCTGGCAAGACAGTGCTTTGCCTGCTTTGCTCAACAGGCATTGCCAGAACTGGAAAGAAGGTTGTCTATGTTGACTCAGAAGGGGGGTTTTCCCTTGAAAGATTAAATCAGATAGCATTGCATACAAGCCAGGACTGTAAAAAAATCCTTGACAATATTGTTTTTTTAAAGCCTACAAGCTTTGCCGAGCAAAAGAAATCTTTTGAAAAGCTAAAGGATATAGTTAATGACAAGATCGGGCTGATTATTATTGACACAATTGCCATGCTTTACCGATTGGAGCTTGGCAAAGGCGAAGATGTGCAAGAGGTAAACAGAGAGCTTGCAATGCAAATATCCTATCTTACAGAAATAGCAAGAAAAAAGGGCATTCCTGTCCTTATAACAAATCAGGTTTACACTGACTTTGATGACAAGGAAAAGGTGAATATTGTCGGGGGGGACATCTTAAAGTATGGCAGCAAGTGCCTGATTGAACTGCAAATAACACCAAATGGCAATAGGAGGTGCATACTTAAGAAACATAGGTCGTTAGAAGCTGAAAGAGAAATTCTATTCAAGATTGTTGAGGGAGGAATAATAGGCACTAAAGAGGGCATAGGATTTAAGTTGTTCTAAAACATGATGAAGCGCTTCGCAAAAGCTTTTTAAATAGGCATATATAAACTTAGGTTTATGGGGGTTAACAAATTTAAGGAGTTTCTTGACAAGAGCAAGGACTTGCTGAATGATAAAAGTGCTTCTGAATTACAGCACAAAAAGGGCAAATTAACAGCAAGAGAGCGCTTAAAATACCTTCTTGACGATGGCTCTTTTACAGAGTTAGATGCTTTTGCTGAGCTGCAAAGCAATGAGCTTGAGGCAAAGAAAAAAGCTGGAGATGGTGTGATTACAGGCTATGGCACAATAAGCAAAAGGGCTGTTTATGTTTACGCTCAAGACTTTTCTTTCATGGGCGGCTCGATGGGTGAAATGCACAACAGGAAAATAGCCCATATCATGGAGCTTGCATTAAAGACAGGATGCCCATGCATAGGCTTGCTGGACTCTGGAGGAGCCAGAATTCAAGAAGGCATTGCTGCACTAGACAGTGGAGGAAAAATCTTCCAGCTTAATACAATATCAAGCGGCATAGTGCCTCAGATATCAGCCATATTAGGCCCTTGCGCCGGAATTGCTGTCTACTCTCCTGCTTTGACAGACTTTATCTTTATGGTAAAGAAAACTGGCTATATGTTTATCACAGGCCCTGATGTTATAAAGACTGTGACTGGGGAGGTAATTGATTTTGAAAGGCTTGGGGGTGCTATGTCTCATAGCGAGAAGAGCGGAGTAGCCAATTTTGTGGCAGAAAATGAGAAAGAGTGCTTGGACATGATTAAGATTTTGCTTAGCTATCTTCCGCAAAACAACCTTGAGAGCCCTCCATATCGCGCTTCTGACAGCCCAACTAGAGAGACAAAGAGGCTTGAAGCCATTGTTCCAGATGATTCAAAAAAGACTTACAACATAAAGGATGTTATTGATGAGGTTTTTGACAGAAAGTCTTTTTTTGAGGTGCATGCCGGCTTTGCAAATAATGCTGTTGTTGGGTTTGCAAGGCTCAACGGAAATGTTATTGGTATAGTTGCAAACCAGCCAAAAGTATTGGCTGGCTGCCTGGACATAAACTCGTCTGATAAAATTTCAAGGTTTGTAAGGTTTTGCGACTGCTTTAACATACCATTGATTAATATTGTAGATGTTACAGGGTATTTGCCAGGCACAGAGCAGGAGCATTATGGAATTATAAGGCATGGCGCAAAAGTCCTTTACTCTTATTCTGAGGCTACTGTGCCTAAGATATCGCTTGTGTTAAGAAAGGCGTATGGAGGCGCTTACATCGCATTGGTATCCAAAGATATGGGCTTTGACAAGGTTGTAGCATGGCCAACTGCTGAGATTGCAGTGATGGGGGCTGAGCAGGCTGTCAGCATCATAAACAAAGATGAGATAGGCAAAAATCCAAAAGCTAAGCCAGAACTTGCAGAGAAATACGCAGAAAAATACCTAAACCCTTATGTTGCTGCAAAGCTTGGAAAAGTTGACATGATAATTGAGCCTAGAAATACAAGGATTGCCTTGATAAAGTGCCTTGAGATGCTAATCTCCAAAAGAGAGAAAAGGCCTGCTAAAAAGCACGGCAATATGCCTTTATAGACATGGAAGAGCTTGTTGTCAAGGTTGATGGCAAAGAGTACAAGGTTTTTGTAGATGAAACAGAAGAGGGCAAAATACTTGTCCATTGCGGAGGAGATGTTTACGAGGTTGAAACGAAGAAGGATGCTGAGCTGACAGCAATTGAAAAGCTTCACAAAAAGAAATCAATTGAAGAGGGCAAAGCAGAGATAACAGCCCCTTTGCCAGGCATTATTTATGAAGTAAAGGCGAAAGAAGGAAGTGATGTAAAGCAGGGGCAAAGCTTATTTACTTTGATGGCAATGAAGATGGAAAACGACATTACAGCGCCAAGAGACGGTGTTTTGAAAGAGGTCAAAGTTAAGAAAGATGATAATGTAAATAGGGGAGATGTCATTGCTGTGATTGAATAAGCAATAAATGATTATTCAATAAAAAATTCAAAAACAAAAATTAATGGGCGATTAAATGGAAAAATCAAAACTTAAAGGAATGGTTTTCGCTGCTTTGTTTGCTGCTTTAACAGCAGCTGTTGCATGGTTTAAGATTCCGTTGCCTTTTACCCCGGTGCCGATAACCTTGCAGACGCTTATGGTGCTGTTAAGCGGCGCAATGCTTGGCCCATATTATGGGGCTTTGTCGATGATAATTTATTTAATATTAGGCGCAATTGGTTTGCCTGTATTTGCCGGCGGCTCTTCTGGAGTTGGCGCTTTGTTAGGGCCAACAGGAGGTTATCTATTCAGTTATCCTGTTGCAGCTTTTGTAATCGGTTATATGCTCCAAAAAAAGAGATTAAATGCCTTTGTCAGGTATTTTTCATTTGCTGTAATATTTGCTTTGGTTGCAATAGTCGCATCAGACTCCATTCTGCAATTAGGCATAATACCATTCATGGCAAATCTCTCAGAAAATGCCAGATTGTTAGTTGCAGCTTTAAGCTTAATATCCCTGCTTTTTTTTGCGCTTCTTGTCATTTATGCTAAAAAAACTAAGCACATTTCGCTTGATACGGTTCTTGCAATGTTTGCAGGCACCTTGATAATATATTTGATGGGTGTTTTGCAGGCGAAATTCGTGGTAAAACCAGAGCCAACATGGAACATACTTCTTATAGGCTGGGTTCTTCCCTTTATTTTAGGTGACACAATTAAGCTAATTCTTGCTGCCTACATAGCAAAAAATGCCGACATTAAGGATTATATGAAATGAGAGACCTTATTTTGCTTGATATTTTCTCTTACAGCTGCATGAACTGTTTGAGATCTTTGGGGTTTATTAAAAAATTAGATAAAAAATACAAAAAATTCGGATTAAAAACCTTAATTGTCCATCCTCCGGAATGGGGTTTTGAAAAGAACAGCAAAAATATCATTTACGCATTAAAAAAACTTAATATAAGATTCCCAATAATAATTGACAAAAACAGAAGAATAATCAAAAAACTAAAGATAAATTTCTGGCCTGCACAGATTTTAATGAGAGATAAAAAAATCCTATACAAACATGTCGAAGAAGGTAACTATAAAAAGCTGGAAAATAAGATTCTAGGGTTATTGAAAATCAAATCAAACAGAATCTTCAAAGATGAGCCGAATTACAGCAAATTTCCTACAGTATATTGCGGTAAAAGGAAACTTGGAAAAATAAAAAAATCAGATAAAACTTTAAAATTTGGCATTATTTATGCTGATAATAACTGGGCTCAACAACAAGAATATATTAAAGCACTAAAAAATAGTTCTTCATTGGCTATATTGACAAAAGGCGGCATAACAAATTTTGTGGCAGAATCCCTAAACAATAAACCAATATATGTTAAAATCGGATTAAACAATAAAAATATTAAAACTCTTTCAATAAATAAGCCACGATTATATAGCATCATAAAACCGAAAATCAGCTCAAATGAGCAGAATAAACTTGCGATAATAACAGATAAAAATTTGGCAATTTACTCGTTTTCATTCCAATGATACAAACAAAAAACCTGTGCTTCAAGTATGAAGATGAGTTTATTTTGAAAGATGTAAATGTCGAGATAAAAGAGGGCAGCTTCACAACAATAATAGGGGCAAACGGCTCTGGCAAAACAACCCTGGCAAAGCATTTCAATGCACTTTTAACACCGACAAAAGGCAGTGTTTTTGTAGATGCCGTAGACACAAAAAAAGATGCGCTTAATGCAAGAAGCAAAGTTGGCTTTGTATTCCAGAATTTTGAAGACCAGCTTGTTTATTCAATTGTCGAAGAAGATGTTGCTTTTGGCCTGGAAAACTTGGAAATTGGCATAAATGATATAAACAAAATTGTTGATAAAACTTTGACAGAATTAAGAATTGATCATTTAGCAAAGCAAAATGTTAATATGCTTTCCCTCGGCCAAAAGCAGCTGGTTGCTTTGGCTGGCGTAATAGCAATGAAACCCAAATACATTGTTTTTGACGAGCCAACTACAAATCTTGACGAAAAGAACAAGAGAAATATTATGAGCATAATAAAACGATTAAATAAAGATGGCAAAATAACTATAATTCTGATAACAAATGTCCTCAATGATTTGAAATATGCTGATTATGTAATTGTTCTGAAAAACAGCAGTGTTATTTTTTATGGTGAAAAATCAAAATTAAGCGGCAGAATATTGAAGGAAGCTGGTTTAAATGCTTAGAAGATTTACTTTCGGCCAATACAAAGATAGGAATTCTGTAATTCATTCTCTGGACGCCAGAATAAAGATGATTTATGTAATTGTCTTCGGCATCTTATCATTTGCAATAAAATCCAAATCTGGGATTTTGATTTTCTCTTTGTTTGTATTATCGCTTATTGTGCTGTCAAAAATGAGTTTAAGCGAGTTAATCAGGAACTTAATGCCATTTTATTTTATCTTTGTTTTCCTGTTGCTCATGTATATCCTGTTCTCGAGAAACCAGCTGGTATTGGGTGTCATTTACATATGGCGCTTCCTGATGCTGATAATAATCTCGTTGTTACTGACTTACACCACAACCATACAAAATCTTATAGTGGCAATTGAAAAGCTCTCAAAGCCGTTAAAGATTTTCAGCATAAAGCCAAGGAACATAGCTGTGATGGTTTCTGTTGCAGTAAGGTTTGTTCCTGTGATGTTCATTCGCTTTGACAAGACAAGAGAGTCTATGCTTGCTCGCCTTGCAGACTTAAGGAAAATCAAGCATATTAAGCTGCTTGTTATGGTTGTTCTTGAAAAGATGTTCGGGTCAGCATCCAATTTGAGCGATGCCCTGCAGTCAAGATTGTACAATGAGAATTTAGCCAATAAAAAAATATTAAGATTCAATAAATATGATTATTTATCAATTGTCTTTATCCTAATCCTTATAGTGATTATTTATTAGAATTTCTTTGCCCAAGCAATATGCCAGCTAAGACGTTCAAAGCCCATGCCTGAAAAACTGTTATCTTGTGGAAACTTCCAAAAACAAAGTTCCAGAGCCACATCACTGGAAATGCAAGAATCAAGCCAACCAAAGCGCTCAATATAATGACCATGAGCATTGCATAACTTACATCAATCAATTTTTTTAGGATAGGTACGTTCCTCAATATCGCCATAATACAAGGCTAAATACCGTCTTTTTTAAACATTGTGGAAATAAATATATACAACTTCGTCATATCCGGCTTATGCACAAAACAGAGCACAGGGTGATTTATGCAGACACAGACGCTGGACAGGTGGTTTACTATGCAAACTATTTCAGGTGGTTTGAAAGCGGCAGAAGAGAGCTGTTAAGAAGCTTAAAAATTGATTATGCTGCGCTTGACAGCAAAGGGATTATTGCACCTGTAGTGGAGGCGCATTGCAACTACTGCCATCCTGCAAGATACGATGATATTGTTTCAGTTGAAACTAGGATTTCTGAGGCAAAACAGAAAAGCGTCAGGTTTGATTACAAAGTCTTCAGGAAAAAGGACAGAAAACTATTGGCGTTTGGGCACACAATTAACGTTTTTGCAGATAAGAAAAAGATGAAATCCATAAAGATACCGGATAACATAAGAAAAAAGATTAGGATGGGCTAGTACCTCACATTAAGGTCGCCTTCAACTATTTTAATTATTTTATTTTTTGCCTTTAACAGAAGATTGCAATTTTCATCCACGCCAATGGCTTCTCCTCTTAATTTTCTTGTTTTAGTTATTACCACAACTCCCTTGCCTATTGTATCGCAATAATTTCCCCATATCTTCAATATATTCTGAAATTTATTTTTATCGTATTGGCTGCAATAAATTTTGAAAAATCCATCAATAATGGTTTTCATCAATTTTTCCATATCGATTGTTTTTTTCTTGATTATTTTTAATGATGCTGCAATATTTTTTATCTCCTGGGGGAATTTGATTTGGTTTGCATTTAATCCGATTCCTACAACAACATGATTTTCTTTTCCAAAAATGCCTTCTGTCAGAATGCCGCATAGTTTTCTGCCTTTGTAATGCACGTCATTAGGCCATTTTATTTTTGCATCTATTTTTGCGATTTTTTTAATTGACTTGGCAACGGCAATTGAAGCTGCAAAAGTTAGGTATTGCAAGTTCCGGATATTTTTTGGCTTCAATAGAATAGACATCCACAAGCCATTTTTGCCAGAGTGCCATTTTCGCTTGAAGCGTCCTCTTCCTTTTGTTTGAATGCCTGCAACAATAATGATGTCGCTTAAACCCTTCTTGGCAAACTCTTTTGCTTTGTCTTGGGTTGAAGTCAAGGATTTGAATCGATATATTTTGTAGGGTGGCATTTTAGAGTTGGTGATTTGCTATTTAAGAATTCAAAACCTATTCCTCAAAACTGCCTTCGTTCATTGCTTCCTGCCTTGCAGCCATTACCCATGGATTTGTTTTGTAGTTTATGCTCTGCTTCTTTGCAAGGTATTGCGAGACTGCAGTTGTTACTATCAAAACCTTTTTCTCTTTTGGCAGGAATTCCTTTTTTTGCTTCAGGCCTTTTAACTCTTCCATTATCCTGTTGTTCTCAATGAATGATGTTGTTGCATTGCCTCTCAAAAACTGCCTTTTGCCCAGGACAAGCTGATGGAACGGGATTGTTGTCTTGACTCCTTCAATTATAAACTCCCCCAAAGCCCTTTTCATTCTTGCAATTGCTTCGTGCCTTGTGCTTCCATAACATATGAGCAAAGCAACCAATGAATCAAACTGGGGTGATATTTTGCAGCCTGCATGGCAAGAGCTGCTTATTCTTATGCCAGGCCCGCCAGGCGGCAGATAATTGACAATTGTCCCTGGCGACGGGGCAAAATCATTCTGGGAGTCTTCTGCATTAACCCTGCACTCTATTGCATGCCCTTCCAATTTTATATCTTCCTGCCTGTAAGCAAGTTTTGCCCCTTCAGCAAGCTTAATCTGCTCCTTAACCAAATCCACATTGGTCACCATTTCTGTCACTCCATGCTCGACCTGAATGCGAGTGTTCATCTCAATAAAATAAAAATTCTTGCTCTTGTCCAGCAAAAATTCCACTGTGCCTGCTCCCTCATAGCCAATTGCTTTTATGGCTCTAACAGCTGCCTCCCCCATTATCTTTCTTAAGTCGCTGTTCAATGCAGGGCTGGGGCTTTCCTCAATCAGTTTTTGATGCCTTCTTTGGATGCTGCAGTCACGTTCACCAAGATGCACTACATTTCCGAACTTATCTGCTAATATCTGAAACTCAATATGGCGAGGCTCTTCAAGATACTTCTCGATATACAATGAGTCATCACCAAAAGAGTTCAAGGCTTCTTTCTTGGCGCTCTCATAAGCGTTAAAGATGTCTTCTTGCTTGATGACTATCCTCATTCCCTTGCCGCCTCCTCCTGCTGATGCTTTCAGGATAACAGGCCACCCAATTCTTTTTGCAACCTTTAAGGCATGCCTCTTGCTCCTTAAATCTTCTTTTATTCCCTCAATGACAGGAATGCCTGCCTTGAGCATGGCTTTTTTTGCCTCTACTTTGTCTCCAAGTTTTTTTACCATCCTGTAAGAAGGCCCAATGAATTTTATCCCTTTTTTCTCGCAGAACTTGGCAAATTTCGGGTTTTCAGCCAAAAAACCATAGCCCGGGTGGATTGCATCGCAGCTGCCTTGTTTGGCTATGCTGATTATTTTTTTAATATCAAGGTAATTTTTTGGGTTGCCTATGTTGTATGATTTGTCGGCAAATTTCGCAGCAAGAGAGTCCTTTTCATCTTCAGAATAAATAACAACACTTTCGATTGCCAGCTCTCGGCAAGCCCTGATAATTCTTAGGGCTATCTCTCCCCTGTTTGCAATTAATATCTTCTTAAAACCGCTGTTGCCCAGAACAGTGTATGTTTTTTCTTTCTTCCTGTTTATCCCAAACCCCTTTGTCAGGATTTCCAGAAATGATTTATTTGATGGATTGCTTAATATGGATTCTATACTGGATTCGTCAATATGGGGCAGCCTTTTTATTACATTTGCAGTTATAAAACTGCCCATATCTTCTATTTTTGATGAATTAAACAGCTCTTTGCTTGGAGTTATTATGTGCTGCTTGACTATCCCTTCAAAATACCTGTAAAAAGCAGGAAATCTTTCCCTTGTTTTAATAACATGCTTCTTCAGCACAACATATGCCTTTTCCACAGGCTTTAAAGCCCTATTAAGGAAATCTACCGTTAACTTCTGTCTTAGGCTAAGCTCAAGCTTTGCCCTTTTGCTCTTTAACATAAAGCGTAATTTAGCTGTGCTTTATTTAAAGATTTTGAAGTTTTTAATCAAAGATATATATGATAGAACCAATATTTTAGAAGGTATATATTCCAAAATATTATGGTAGAAAGTTATTTAAATGGATTAAAATTAAGAAATGCAGCAATTATAGGTGTGCAAATCATATATATTCAACAAAAATGCATCAAATTGACGAGCTTAAAAATGAGAATGGAGAGATAGACGCAGAAGGCATTAAGAAGATTGTGCCATATGACAAGCCTTTCTTATTTATAGACAGAGTCATTAGCTTGAGCAGCAACAGGATAATTGCCTTGAAGGAATTGACTGGCAAGGAGGATTTTTTTAAAGGGCATTTTGTCGGCTTTCCAATCATGCCAGGCGCTTTGACTGTTGAAGGAATTGGGCAGGCATCAACTTTATTAGTCAGGAGCAACATTCCAAACCATCAGGAAAAGGATGTTCTTGCATATAAGCTAAAAGAGGTCAAGTTTATGGCTCCGATATTGCCAGGAAGCGAGATAAGGTTTGAGATTGACCTCATAGCACAAGATGAAAGAGGGGCTATTCTTCAAGGAAAGGCATTTGTCAAAGACAGCGTAGTGGCAGAAGCACTTTTGATGCTTGCCATAGTAAACAAGGCTGAGTTTAGAGCTAAATACACTAAGTAAGGTGTTTCTATGTACATTAAAGGAGTAGGCATGACTAAATTTGGGGCACAGACATGCCCAAGCCAGGAGCTAGTTTATGAAGCTACCTTAGAGGCATTGGATGATGCAGAATTTAAGATTGAGGATATAGATGCTATTGTAGTTTCATCCATAGACAGCGAAAACAACGGTGAAAGACAAAGATTATTTTCATCAATTCTGAGCAGCATCTTAAAAAAGAAAGTGCCTATTTTAACTACTACAGCTGTTTGTGGTGGAGGGGGGACTGCTTTGTGGACAGCCAACAAGATGGATTATGATAATGTGCTAGTTATCGGTGTTGAAAAATTATTGGCAAACAATTCAATGAGAACAACAGACGAGATTATGATGGCTGCAGAGAGGATATACGAGCAGTCAGAGGGCATGAATTTTCCTGCGCAGAATGCCTTAGTAGCACAACAGTACATGCTTAAGTATGGCGCAACTTCAGATGATTTTGCTTTGGTTGCCTATAAAAATCACAAAAATGCTTTTCTAAACCCAAACGCAAGGTTTTACAAAAGGGAAGTCACTTTAAAACAGATAAGAAAATCACCAATTGTGGCTTCTCCATTGAGGTTGTTTGACTGCAGTTTGTCTGTCAATGGCGCTGCAGCAGCTGTTCTGACAAAAGAAAAAACAGATGTTGAAATATCTGGCTCAAGTTTGTTTGTTGACAGGCTGTCTGCTTTTGAAAGCGATGACATGACATCATGGCAGGCAAGCAAGTTTGCTGCAGAAGAGGCATACAAGCAGGCTGGAGTTGCTCCATCTGATATTGATATAGCAGAGTTGCATGACGCATTTACATCTGTTGAATTGATTTCTTATGAAGACCTTGGCTTTTGCAGGAAAGGGGGGGGTAAGGAGATGATTAGAAAGGGTGTTACAAACATTGATGGCAAATTGCCA
>JACPMS010000056.1 GCA_016185875.1 Candidatus Woesearchaeota archaeon
AGGATGCCTATAGTAAGGAAATTTGTTGAAGATTCTGCAGGCAAGCAGGCTGAAAGAGGAGTTGATCCAATGGAATGTGTTGCAATGGGCGCAGCAGTGCAGGCAGGAGTGCTTGCTGGCGAAGTAAAAGACATCCTATTGCTTGATGTGACACCGCTTAGCCTTGGAATTGAAACGCTAGGAAGTGTGTTTACAAAGCTGATTGAGAGGAATACAACAATCCCCACAAAGAAGAGCCAGGTCTTCAGCACAGCAGCTGACAGCCAGACAGCTGTAACCATAAGGGTGGGGCAGGGGGAAAGGCCAATGTTTGCTGACAATAAGCTGCTCGGCCAGTTCGACCTTATTGGGATACCTCCGGCACCAAGGGGCATTCCCCAAATTGAAGTTGCTTTTGACATTGATGCAAATGGCATATTGCATGTGAATGCTAAAGACCTTGGCACAGGCAAGGAGCAAAGCATTAGAATAACAGCTTCTCAAAAATTGAGTGATGAAGAGCTTGAAAGAATGAGGAAAGAAGCAGAGCAGTTTGCAGATGTGGATAAGCAAAAGAAGGAGGAGATTGAAGCAATCAATCAGGCTGACAACTTGGTTTATTCAACTGAAAAATTGTTCAAGGACTTTGAGGGCAAGGTTTCAAGCAAAGAGATTGAGGAAGTAAAGGGAAAGATTTTGGAGTTAAAGGAATTATTGAAACCACAACAAAAGGATGTTGACGCCATTAAAAGAAAAATGGATGAAATAAACGAGATTGTTCAAAGACTGTCAACAGAGCTGTACCAGAAGGCAGGGCAGCAATATCAGCAGCAACATGGGCAACAAGCGAATGAAGAAACAGAAGGAAAAAAATCAAAAAACGACGACAACGTTGTGGATGCTGACTACGAAGTGAAGGATGAAGAGAAGAAAAAGAAAAAATAGATAGGGGGTTAAAAGAGCAGATATTATGGCTGCTATTTTCTACTAGTTAATAACATTCACCAACAAAAATCATTACCCCTACTTTTCATAAAAAATCGATAAATTTATAAAAAAGTAGGTATAAACACTATTATGGCAACTGTGAAGAAAAGGAGAGTAGGAAAACAGCATTATTATTATGTCGAGCATAGCTTTAAGGCAGGCAAAAAAGTCAAAGTTTTAAGCAAATATATTGGCAAGAAGATTCCTTACAATATTGAGGGCATTAAAGATGACTTGGAGTATAAAGCTATGAGATTGGCGATTCTCAGCAAGCTAAAAAGCATTAAAGCCAGCTACCTAAAAGAGCAAAGCAAGCTTCCAAAAGCTGAAAAAGAAAAGCTAATTGAGGATTTCCTTGTGCATTTTATTTACGATTCGAGCAAAATCGAAGGCAGTAGCTTGTCGCTGAATGACACAAAAGGGCTTTTCCTGCACAACATAACCCCAAAAAACAAGCCTGTAAAGGATGTAAAGGAAGCAGAGGGCTATAGGGAAGCTTTTTACTCTATGTTGCAATACAAGGGGCAACTAAGCCTCAAAATTGTAAATAAATGGCATGCCATGATGTTCAAAAATACAATTGATTACATAGCAGGCAGAATAAGAGTCCATAAAATAATAGTCACTGGAAGCAGGGCTGTTTTTCCTCATCCTGAAGATGTTCCAAAATTGCTAAAGGATTTCTTTAAGTGGTACAGGAAAGAAGAAAAGAAAATAAATCCTGCAGAGTTAGCCGCCTTAGCGCATCTAAAATTTGTGTCAATACACCCATTTTCTGATGGGAACGGAAGGATAAGCAGGCTGCTGGCAAACTATGTCCTTAAGAAGCACGGCTATCCCATGATTAATATAAAGTTTGGCGACCGAATGTCATATTACAGAAGCCTAGAAGCCAGCCAGCTCAATGATAAGCCAAAATATTTCATAAGGTATTTCTTAAAGAGGTACCTTAAATCAAACATAAAATTTATAGGAGTATAATAACATGGCAATCCCGACAAAAAAAGAGTGCATAAGCTTATTAATTAAAAACAAAACTCCTTCTAAGATAATCAGGCATTCCAAAGCAGTATGCAAAGTTGCTGAGGGTATTGCAGACAGGCTTATGCGGAAAGGAGTAAAGTTAAACAAAAAATTAGTCATTGCATCAGCTTTGCTTCATGACATAGAAAGGGACAAGCCGCAGCATGTTGCAAAAGGCGCAAGGCTGCTGAAAAAGCTTGGTTATCCGGAAGCTGCCGAAGTCATAAGAAAACACAGCTTATATAAGCTGGAGCAAAAGAATAGGCAGCCTCGCAGCTGGGAGGAAAAGATTGTTTTTTACGCCGACAAAAGGGCAATGGGCAATAAAGTTGTGGGCTTGGGCAGGAGATTCAAATCATTGGAAAAAAATCATAATATAAGCTTAAAAAAAGAATTCGAATTCACTAAAAAGATTGAAAGGGAATTGCTGGGAAAGTAAAAAGATGGCGCGATGATTCACAAAAATACCCCCTTAAAAGAGGTGCTCGCTCTGGCTGCCCCATGCAGATGCAATGCCTGCAACCATGGATGCAAGTTTGGAAGCGGCTCTTTGGTTGGAGACGATGCAAAGCGCATTGCAAGATTTTTGAATATTTCAGAGGAAGACTTGAAAAAGGGGTTTTTGGAAGAGGTTGAGCTGTTCAACAAAAAATTGCCTCGCCCAAGATTAATAAGGGAGAAAAACAAGCCATACGGCAGGTGCGTATTTTTCGATGATGAAAAAGGGTGTACAATACATGAGGTAAAGCCCCTGGAATGCAAAACATCAATAAGCTGCAAGGATTATGGGGAAGAGCTGAGCGTTTGGTTTATGGTTAACCATGCTGTTGACGTTGATAATGCTGAAAGCATAAGGCAATACGCTAAATACATCAAAAGCGGCGGAAAACTGATTGAAGGGGCGAGAATAGAGCAATTGGTTCCTGACAAGGTAAAATTAAGAAAAATTTTGAAGTATGAGATTTTGTAATTATTTTTAAGTTAATTTTAAATGCAAAATGCCAGCTATAGAAGTAAAAAATCTGAAGAAAAGCTATGGAAATACAGTTGCACTTAATGGAATTTCTTTTAATGTTGAAGAAGGTGAAATTTTTGGCTTGCTTGGGCCGAATGGCGCTGGAAAAACAACTGCCATCGACATAATTGCAGGGCTTTTAACCAAAGATTCAGGCGAAGTTAAAATCTTGAATAAAATGCCTGATGACGCCAAACAGGAAATGAATGTTGTTTCCTCAAACACATGGCTTACAGGGATTATGAGCGTTTATGAGAATCTGAAAGTTTACGGAATGCTGTATGGAGTTAAAGATCTGGATGAAAGGATAGGTAATTTGTTGGAGTTATTTGAGATGAAAAAATTTAGAAATGAATTATATCAGCGATTAAGCGCAGGCCAGCAGACAAGAGTAAATTTATGCAAGGGTCTTATAAATTCTCCAAAAATTTTGCTTTTGGATGAATGTACAGCAGGATTAGACCCGAATCTTGCAGACAAGACAAGAAAAATCATCAAGGGACTGAAAAAGAAAACTGCCATATTGTTCACATCACATAACATGCTTGAAGTCGAGCGGCTATGCGACAGGATTGCGTTTCTGCAGTCCGGAGCGATAACATGGATGGGCCCATCGAATAAATTAAAACAGATGCATGGGAAAAGAACTCTTGAAGAGGTTTTTATCAAGCTTGCGAGGGGACAGGCATGAAATTTTACAGAGTTAATGCCCTGATGCTGAAGTACTGGTACATAGGACTGAGAAGACTGGACAGGCTTTTGGATGTATTTTATTGGCCGCTTATAGGAATGCTGGTATGGGGTTTTGCCGCCTATTATGTTACAGATTTAGTAAAGAATAATCTAATAATAGGAATTTTTGTTGGCGGCGCAATTTTGTGGACTTTTTTCAACAGGGCGCAAAACGACATCGGCATATATATTCTGGAGGATTTCTGGAGCAGAAACATCTTTAATTTGTTTGCAAGCCCAATGAAGAATTCAGAATTGATAGTATCAACCGCTATTTTTGGGCTGGTCAGGTCACTGGCAAGTTTCCTTTTTTTGGTGTTGATTGGCTATCTTTTATATTCATTTAATTTATTCAGCATAGGTATTTTATATGTCAGCGTCTTTGCATCTGGGCTTATACTGTTTGCATGGGTGATAGGAATTTTTGTAACTGGCATGATTTTAAGATACGGAAGCAGGATACAAAGTTTTGCCTGGACAATTGGCTGGCTGATACAGCCTTTCAGCGCTGTTTTTTATCCATTGAGCAGCCTTCCTGATTGGCTGCAGAAAATTAGTTTGCTCTTTCCTCCAACTTATATATTTGAGGGAATGAGAACTGCATTAAATAACGGCACAATGGACTGGAGAAATCTGGCTTTTTCATTTGCAATAAACATAATTTTATTAATTTTTGCATATTTGTTTTTTGAAAAATCAGTAATATCGGCAAAAAAGAATGGTATGCTAATAAAATTTCATGAATAAAATGCCAAAAGAAAAGGACTATTACAAAACCCTGGGAGTAAGCAAGAACGCTACAAAGGAGGAGATTAAGGCAGCTTACAAGAGGCTGGCTAAGCAGCACCATCCTGACTTAAGCAAGTCTGCAGATGCAACTGAAAAATTCAAGGAAATTAATGAGGCTGCTGCTGTGCTTGGCGACGACCAGAAAAGGGCGCAATACGACCAGT
This sequence comes from Candidatus Woesearchaeota archaeon, assembly GCA_016185875.1. Lineage (GTDB taxonomy): Archaea > Nanobdellota > Nanobdellia > Woesearchaeales > GW2011-AR4. The sequence continues at coordinate 4,690 of JACPMS010000056.1, forward strand.
TTGGAACAGCAGGAGAGCAGTTCCAGGGAGGATTTTCCGGGTTTGACTTCTCTGACTTCATGTCTGACATTGGGGGCTTTGGAATGGATTTTGACAGCATTTTTGAAAACTTCTTTGGCGGAAGCACAAGGCAAAGAAGAAGGCAAAGGGGCTCTGACCTAAGGTATGACATGGAGATTGAATTGGAGGATGCTGCTTTTGGCGCAACTAAGACAATAAGCATACCAAGAATGGAGGAATGTGAAAAATGCAATGGCACAGGCGCAGAAAGCAAATCCGACATTGTTGCTTGCGATGAATGCAACGGGAAAGGAGTTTCAACAAGAACGCAGAGAACGCCATTCGGCTTGTTTTCCACAACAACAACATGCAGGAAATGCAGGGGGCAGGGAAAATACATAAAGAATGAATGCAATGAATGCAATGGCAGAGGAGTTGTAAGAAAGACAAGGAAGATAGAGGTAAAGATTCCAGTAGGCGCAACTGACGGCACCAACTTGAGGATTCAAGGCGAAGGAGAGGCAAGCAAGGAGCTGCCAGCTGGCGATTTGTATATTGTGATTCACGTAAGCCCGCACAGGATTTTTGAAAGGCGCGGAAATGATATTTATGCCAGAGTCCCGCTTCCATTTACAACAGCTTCCTTAGGCGGCGAGATTGAAGCGCCAACATTAAAAGGGAAGGCAAGCTTGAAAATTCCACAAGGAACGCAAAGCAGCACTGTCTTCAGGATGAAGGGGCAAGGCATTCCTGATTTGCACAGCCATCATGTTGGAGACGAAAATGTTGAAGTTTATATTATAGTTCCAGATAAATTAACAAAAAAGCAAAGGCAATTATTGGAAGAGTTTGAGAAGGAAAGTGGGAGTAAAAAAGGATTGTTTTGGTAAATTTTTACCGGATTAAAATAAACTTTTTTCTATGTATTATTCAATCTCTTTCTTTTTATCAATATTAAAAAACCAAAAACTTTATATATCTTAATACTTATCTGATAAGTGATTAATCATGATTATATCTGACCATGCTCGTAAAGAAATGGAGCAGTCAGGAATAAGTGAAGAAGAAGTACACCAATGCTTGAAACATGGCGAACTTGAAATCGTGCAGGTTGTCAAGGGCGAGACAAGATATGGCAAGAAGCTTATTTTGAAAGACAAAACAGTCATGGTCATTTACACTCAGCGTAAAGAAGAGGAACGGGTTATAACTGCTTACATTATAAGGAGGAAGAAAAAATGGTAAAAAGTATTGAAGAAGAAATATTTTGCGCTAAATAAAAGAGCATGAATTTGGCTTTGAGAGAACAGTTGCAGTAAGCGGTAAAAGTCTTATAGTAGGCATTCCATCAGAATTAGTTGAGCATCTGCACATAAAAAAAGGCCAAAAAGTAAAAATTGTGCCAATTGCAAGAGAAGGATTTATGATTAAAAAAGCTTATTAGGAAAATGAAACAAGAAAGCATCTTTGTGGAATATTTTGGAGATACTCCAATGGTAAGAATACTCAACTTTTTAATACTTGGCAAAGACTCTGATTACAGTATGACAGACATTGCAGAAGGTAGCCATGTTGGCTGGACTTCTTTTATAAGAGCATGGAAAGAATTGGAAAAAAGAAAGGTGATTGTACGTACAAGAGATATTGGAAGGGCTAAACTGTATAAGCTAAACACACAAGACCAAACAGTTCAAAAGCTTATAAAACTGCATTGGGAGATTATAAAGGCAGAAACTGATAAAGTGCTGAGCAAAAAGAAAGTGCTTGTTACTTCTTAGAATAAGCCCTCTTAACCCTTTCAACACCTTTAATTTTATTTATATATTCTGAAACTTCCTTCGGCACCAATTTCTCCCAATTTTTATCTTTGATAATCATATTTCTTATTATTGTGCTGCTTATTCCTTTTATCAGTCTTATTTTTTCAACCTTAGAATCGTATTTCTTAAAACATCTTAATGTCCAAGGATTGCCTGAATAAACAGCATCAAAACTTGGCAGCTTGTTTTTAATGTAATCCACCCATTTCTTGTCATTATACAAGTCAGGCACTGGAAAAATTTTGTAGTTTTTGATTTGGCGCTTTTTCAAAACATTAACTATCATCTGTTTTCTTTCATTATAGCTAAATGGGTTTTCCAGCGTGTTTTTTTCGTTGGAGCTTCCTATTGCGATGATAATCTCGCCAGCTTCCTTAAGAATACGCTTTACATCCAGCAAATGCGCATTGTGAAAGGGCTGGAACCTGCCGATGAAAAGGGCGCGTTTCATAAAATGGTTATTTCTGATGTTGTATATAAAGTTTTGTTAAAATAATATAACTTTGAATTATTCCAAAAGGAATATTTTTGGCAGTAAGGTTTATTAAGAAAGATATTGGAAGTCCTAATAAAAAGTAATCTTGAGGTAATAAACATGGCAGACAAAATACTTCCTATCCGTCAAACAACTTATTCAATAACACCAACTGAACCACGTGTACTGGAAGAATTGCTACACAAGATAGACTTCCGCAGAGATAAAGAGAATGGAGAAGGATGGACTACTCTTCTAAGTAACCTTAGGGGTGTTGATGTTTATCTAACTCGGGGTGTTCAAGAAGGTAAACCAGCTATAGTAAGACTAACAGTTCGTGCAGGAACAGGAGAATATGGTATTCACCCTGATTATTTAGATAAATTCAAAGCACATCTGGGGGGGGAAGGTATTCAAATTGAAGAAATAGATGGTGAAAGGTCAATTTGTGATGCACCATATGATTGGAGTTACCAACTTCATCAAACTAGATTAGCGGGATATCCACCTCTATAGGAATTTAGTTCCCTCACCCCCTAAACCTATTCGTTATCGGAATTCGCCATTCCATATTGTGAAACGATTTTTCAGAAACCCTGATTATTATTGGGCTTCTTCTTTTGTGCTCGTTCAGTCTCACCCTGTCAACAACGTTATTGGCAATTTTTTTGTTAAATCCCTTTCCAATAATCTGCTGAACGCTCATATCTTCCTCAATATGCATCTTCAGTATTTTATCCAGGACTTCGTAAGAAGCGCCAAGCTCTTTCTCAGCAGTCTGCCCGATTACCAGTTCAGCTGTTGGTTTTTTCTTTAAAATCGAGGAAGGGATGCCAAGAAATCTGCCCATTTCAATAACCTCTGCCTTCCACAAGTCGCCAATAACCAAAATGTCTGCTGCATTGTCGCCATATTTTGTCGTGTAGCCAAGCGCAATCTCTGACTTGTCAGATGTGCCGGCAACCAGGGCATTATCTAGATTTGCGATATAATAAAGCAGCATCATCCTTGTTCTTGCTTTTATGTTTGCAATTGCATAAATGTCATTTTTAAATCTTAATTGTTTATTTATTTTATTGACATATTTGATAAATTCGTTGATAGGAATTACATAATGTTTGATTTTTAATTTTTTTACTATACTTCTTGCATCTTTTATGCTTTCTCTTGATGTTGTTCCCAAGTCAGGCATCAAAATTGCAGTTACGTTTTTGTTTCCAAGCGCCTTGACAGCTAAATAAGCAGACACCGAACTGTCAATTCCCCCGCTTAGCCCAATAACTGCTTTTTTGAAATTATTCTTATTAAAGTAATCTCTAATCCCCAGTATCAATGCGTTATAAACTTCTTTTGCATTCATTTAACATCAACAACCAAAGTATCCTCCTCAAAATCCTTGCATTTATTCATAACTTTCCAGTCTTTAAAGAACATGCTGTGCCCGTAATAAACAATCCCGTCTTGGCTGCCCACTTGATTTACATAGGCTATGGGGATTTTGTTTTCCTCCCATCTTTGCCTTAATATGCCTTCAATAGTTTCCAATTTGCCTTTTCTGTAAGGGGATGCAGAAATGTTTATCAGCAATTCAGCGCCTTTATTTTTTTGTAATTTTGTTGTTTCTGGAAACCATATATCCTCGCAAATGCTGATTCCAATTTTTTTGCCATCTGACTCAAAAATCGTTGCTTCGCTCCCTTCCTTGAACCATCTTTTCTCGTCGAAAATCGTGTAATTCGGCAGGCATATTTTGTGGTGAATTGCGATTATTTTTCGATTTTTTATTATTGCGGCGCTGTTATATAAATTTCCATATTCTTTTTCTACAAACCCCACAATTGCAATTTTATTTTTTGTGTTTTCGGCTATCCTTTTTAATGCATTAATGTTTTGTTCAATGAAACTTTTTTTCAATAGCAAGTCCTGCGGGCTGTAACCGGTTATGGAAAGCTCTGGAAAAACAACAATATCGGCATTTGATTTTTTGATTATTAAAATAATCTTTTTTGCATTTCCCTTAATATCTCCTACAATCGGGTTAATCTGTGCTAATGCAATTCTCATACTGTATGTGATTTTTTATTGTTTTAAAAATGTTTTTAAATAACCAGGATACTCTGCAGGCTATGATTAAAACACTTATTTTTGACCTTGGAAATGTGATAGTTAATGTTGATGAAAACAAATTCTTTGAAAAATCAGCTATAGACTGCAATAAATCTGTCTCTTTCATTAAAAAATATTATGAAAAATCCAATTCAAGGAAAGCCTTCGAAAGAGGCGAAATCAGCCCAATGCAGTTTTATCATACAATGGCTGCGGATTTGAATTTAAAGATGGGCTTTGATGAATTTAAAAATGCATGGTGCGGCATTTTTACTTTAAACAAAAATATGGAACGATTCATCAAAAACGTAAAAAAGAATTTTAAGCTGGTTTTATTGTCAAATACAGATGCTCTTCATTTTGAGCATATAAAAAACAAATTTAAAGTAGTCAACGATTTTGACGAGCATGCCCTTTCTTACAAAGTGGGCTGCAGGAAGCCAAATCCGCTGATTTTTCTAACTGCATTGAGTAAAGCCAGGGCAATGCCATTCAATTGTGTTTATATTGACGATATCCCCCAATTTGTTTATGTTGCAAGGCTGATGGGCATAAAGGCATTCCAATACGTAAATTTTGAAAAATTTACAGATGATTTGAAAAGTGTGAATGTTACAAATTAAAGATTAAATCAAAAACATTCTTTGTTTATATCTACTTTACTGTAGTCAAAAGGAAAAAGTTTATAAAGAAAAATAGAGTACTCGATGAGAATGAAACTTTCAATGGATGATCTAATAAGAGTTGTTTCTTGGATGTTTAGGTTACAAGACCGAGAAGTCATTCGCCCACCGCATCCCGAAGATTTAAGACGCGCCTTCAACGATGCAGTTGAATATGCGACGGGAAAACCAGCTTCTTTAGATTTCGAATTAGAACCACTTTTTGCAAATATTAGTGATGTAGACAGTGTTGAAAGACTTGCTCAAGAAGGAGTCAAAAAAACTCTTAAATCTTTACCACCAGCTTCTGGACAGACAGGTGATACAAGAGGTGTGTGTCATGATATTTATGCCCAATTAGTTCCTGATGAGAGAGGAGTATATAGTCGAGGAGACTTCAGAAATTCTGTATTGGCGTTACAATCGTTGGAAAAACTGGCAATACTTTTAGGGGGAAAGGGCACACCTCCGGAAAAATTCAATTTTAGAACACAATTAATAGTTCCAGTTGCAGAATATTTCCTAATAGAGGAAGAATATGTACAATTTTTGAGGCTTTTGGAATTATACGATCAAACTGGATTTCTACAGAGAGGAGTTAGAAGTGTTATTCATGACGACCCTGACCTTTTCAAGGGAGTAGAATTCAAGACTTATGGGAGAGACCTACCTCAATTTTCTTTAGAAAGAGACAAAAGCACATTCACCAGCATTGTTCAAAAGTCACAAAGAGAAAGTGATCCAACATATTGGGAAATTCTTACTCAAGTAGAAGGAAAACCTTATTGGGGATTAAAACCATTTAAAAGAGAGGAAGGGGGAGCTCTCAACGATGGAATGGTCACAACATCTTCACTCAACATGGCTTTAAGATTAGCTCAAGCTGCAAATCAAGGGAATAAAAAACTATATAGGCATGCTTTAATGTATATAATAGAATCACCTTGATCTTTTTAAAATTTAATTTCAAAACCTTTATAAATAATATGTTTTTAAATAAGTGAACTATCTTTTAGCAAAAGGTTTATAAATAAAATAACTATTCTTTTTTTATGGATGTTGCTGTTCTTTATTCTGGAGGAAAGGACAGCACTTTTGCCATTCAGCATGCAAGGCAAAAAGGATGGAGCATAAAGTATCTTATTTCTGTAAAGCCCGCAAGGAAGGACTGCTATCTTTTCCATTATGCAACTGTTGAGCTGACAAAGGACATTGCAAAAATGCTGCAGATTCCTCATTTTTATGTGAAATGCAGGGTAGCAGATCCTGTAAAGGAAGCTGATATTGTAAAAGATGTTGTTGAAAAGCAGCAAAGAAAATTGAAAATTGATGCTGTTGTATTGGGCGGGGTGGGGCTGCAGGAAACCCAGCTTAAGAGCATACAAAACGCTTTACGTCCATTGAAAGTTGAGGCATTTGCAAGCCATTCAGGCGAAGAGCATGATTTAGTGATGGAAGAGATGCTTAAAAAGGGGTATGAAATATTAATAACTCAAATTGCATCTGACGGCTTGAAGGAATGGCTTGGCAAAAAAATAACCAAAGAGAACTTTTCCCAGCTTAAAAAAGACTCTGTCAAGTACGGCTTCCATATCGGCTTTGAAGGAGGGTATGCCGACACTCTTGTAACTGATTGCCCATTATACACTAAAAAGTTAGTTATAGAGGATATGTCAATCATCTATGAAGACGATTATTGCGGGCATGTTGCAATAAACAAATACAGAATGGAAGAAAAGGCAAAAGTTAAATTAAAAAAGCCGAGAGGATTGTTCGCCGGGTTTTTGAGATAAATATTTTTTGTGCTTTATTTTTCTAAAATAACGAATATTTTATTCATAAATAT
>JACPMS010000053.1 GCA_016185875.1 Candidatus Woesearchaeota archaeon
CATCAGAAGTGCTTAATGGAATCATTACAGAAGATAAAATCAGGCTCAACAGCAAAATAAGAAGCATGTCCGCTAACTCTTCCTTTCAGGCATCAGGCAGTGTCAAGATAGAATTTGTGCATATGACCCATTCAACTCCCCACACTGTGATGATTGCCTTGCATACAAAAGAGGGAATCATACTTTATGCAAACGATTTCAAGTTTGACCTGTTTCCAACGCTTGGCAAAAAGCCAAACTTGAAAAGGCTTGAAGAATTGGGAAAGCAGAAGGTGCTTGCCTTGATATGCGATTCAACCTATGCTGCTGATGCAAGAAAAATGCCTTCTGAATCTATTGCAAAGGAAATGTTAAGGGAAGTCATGCTCGGCATTGACTCAAAAAACAAGCATGTTGTTGTAACAACATTTTCATCCCATATAGCAAGGCTCAGCTCAATTGTCGAATTCGGCCAGAAAATGAACAGAAAGGTGGTTTTTATGGGCCGCTCAATGGCAAAGTATGTGAGGGCTGCTGAAGCAACAGGCATAGCAAAGTTCACAAGCAAGGTTGAGGTTTTGAAGTACAGCGGCCAGATAAAGAGAAAGCTGAAAAAGATTGCAAAGGACAGGGGCAAATATCTGATGGTTGTCACAGGCCACCAAGGCGAGCCAAAATCAACCCTTGCAAAGATGATGAACGGTGAGCTGAAGTTCAGGTTTTTTCCAGAGGACCACATTATTTTTTCCTGCAGGACAATTCCAACACCAACAAATATCGCAAACAGGGAAAAGCTTGAATCCAATTTGAGAACATTCAATGTGAGAATCTTCAAGGACATACACCAAAGCGGGCATGCAGCCAGGGAAGACTTAAGAGACTTGATAAATCTTGTAAAGCCGCAGCATATAATACCAGCGCATGGTGAGCCAAGAATGCTTTCTGCATTGGCAGACTTGGCAGCAGAAATGGGCTACAAAAAAGGGCAGAATGTGCACGTCATGGGCAACGGGGAAAGGATTCGGTTATAAAACCAAAAATCTTATAAATAACATTGTATAACTTCTTTGTGGGGGTAAATTTAAAATGAGACTTACTTTGGCAGAACCAAGCTACTTAAAGGAAAGCATATCAATTATTTCTGATTTGGTAAATGAAGCTAGATTCAAGATAACCCCTAATGCAATTGAGCTGGTGGCAATGGACCCTGCAAATGTAGCCATGGTTGTTTTCAAGCTGTTAAGCCGCTGCTTTACAGGGTATGATGTCAAAAAGGACACTGAACTTGCAATCAACCTAAGCAATTTAAAGCAGGTGCTGAGAAGGGCTTCTCCAAAAGACATGCTTACTCTGGAGCTTGATGATGACAACAGGCTGAAAATAACATTAAAGAGCTCAACGACAAGAACCTTTAATCTGCCGATAATTGAATTGGAAGAGAAGGAGCAGAAAGTGCCTGATTTGAAGTTTCCTATCACAATAAAAACTTCCTCAAGCATACTGAATGAGGCAATCGCTGATGTTGATGTTGTTGGCGAGTCAGTTGCGTTTATTGCAGAGCCAAATAAGTTTATTCTGCAGGCAGAAGGCGACCTAAACCAGTCAAAGATTGAGATTAAGGAAGATGATATTACCAAGGTAAGCATGAGCAATGACGAGAAGGTAAAGGCAAAATACAGCATTGAGTATTTGAAAAAGATGATAAACGGCTCAAAGCTAAGCGATGAAGTTGTAATACAGTTCAGCAAAGACTATCCCCTGAAGCTTGAGTACAAGGCTGTTGACAAGGTGATGCTTTCTTTTATACTTGCTCCAAGGGTAGAGAACGATTAAATTAATTTCAGAATTATTTTTTTGGCAAAATTGTTGGATATAATATCCAAGAGATTGAAAATGGCTATTGATGAAATAACGGATGAAGCATTGTTTGAGTTATACCAAAAAAATCCACAAATTAGGAGTTTAGTAGATAGTATACAAAAAAAATATAATGTACACTTTAGTCAAAAGGATCAACCAAATTATAAAAAAGCCAATATTCCGATTGCAACAAAAGAAGCTAAAGAAACAGTCAAACAATTGCTTGGACAACAAAAACAAGTAGCTTCCTATTCCAAGGCACCTGATTTAAGCACACAATACGTAGGTTTATTTGGTATTTTGGCAACTGTGGCTGCTTTTGCAACAGGCGCCTATCCAATTGGCTTGATTGTAGCTACAATAACTGGTGCAACTTTATTATCACAATATCAAACTCAAACATATAAACAAAAACCAGCATAGAATCTTAGATTAACCGCTACTTTTATAAATAACCTTTCCAAAAATTCCATTATGGAAAATAAGTCTCATTCCTTCTTGGTTGGCTGGACAATTGGTTTTATAAAAAACAAGGACATCATTTCCAAGAAAATAGAAAGAATAGAGAATGGAAAAGACGGTTTTGACTTGTATGTCAAGTATAAAGATAGAGAACAATATTTTATAATTTCTCCAAATATCGCTGATATCGATGCTATAATTCAAAGACTTAATAATAACTCTTACTTCAGCATTGTTACTTTAAACTCAAGAGAAAATTTTAATATCTTTATTAAAAGCTGGCACAGGCTTATAAGCTTCAAATTCCTCAACATCATATTTGTAAATCCTTTCTCAGAGACAGACAAGAAGTGGATTGTTTTTCCCTACACCCATCAGAGAGTA
>JACPMS010000018.1 GCA_016185875.1 Candidatus Woesearchaeota archaeon
ATGATTTTGCTGTTGATTATTTTCTTTTTTGCTGAATTATACTACGTAAGAATATTGATTTTGTCTTTGGCTTTTCTCATACTTACAACCTTTTACCTGTGGATTTTTGTCAAGGCAATTGAGAAATCAGCCATGAACAAGCTAGTCGAGCCGTCAAAGCTGACAGAAGGAGACTGGATTGTGAACGATGTTTTTGTTGGTAAAAAATACATTTGCGGCCCAAAAGACCTTGGAATTGAAAAAAGGCAGATTAAAAAATTGATTGGATTTTACAGGCAAGGCAAAATAAAAAAAATCCTCATAAAGGAAGGCATTCCATTTGTGCCGAGCTTTTTGATTGCGTTTATAGTTACTTTAATTTTTGGAAGCCCGTTGATGTGGTTGATTTGAAATATTTTAATATTTTTAAAATGATTTAGCTTTGTATTAGAAAATGTAGAATGATAATGGTGGAAATATGAAAATTGAGCCGATTGATAAAAATGGGTTGTTAGGGAGGATTAAAGAAATTTGTAGTGAATGGGTCCCGTGTTATGCTCCAAGTTTGAATGGTATATCTTTGGATATTGTATTGCGAGGTGATGGTTGCAGAGTCTACGTGGTTGGCGAAGATGCATCCACTTTGACGAAAATGCATAGAGAAGCCTTAGCAACTTATGAAAGATGGGCAAATTTCTTGTACAGAAACTACTCAAGAAGGAATAGCACAAATTTTATTCGATAATCAAACTTTTAAGGCAGTCTTCTCATCTGCCTTCCAAAATACTCTTCTTCCTCATCAGACATTATAACGGGCTTTGGCGCTTGGATCCTTGGCTTTCTCTCTTCCTTTTCAAAATGCCCGATGTTCTTCGTCTGCTCTTTTAGTTTGAGCTCGACAGTGGACATTTCCTCTTCGCTCAGCTGTTTTGGCTGCCATTGAAGATTGATGCCGTCATTCTCTTTTCTGGGAATAACATTAATTGTGAAATGCGCAACTGTTTGCCCTGCCGGAATTCCGTTTGCTACAAATATGTTTGTACCCTGCGCTCCAAGCGATTCAAATATAGCGCTTGATATTTTATTGGAAACTTGAAATAGCCTGCCTATCTCGATGTCAGGCACCTGCTCGATAATAGCATAATGGCTCTTTGGAATTACAAAGCAGTGCCCGGCATTGGAGCCATTTACGTCAAGAACAGCCATCACAAGCTCGTCCTCATAAACTTTTTTTGAGGGTATGTTGTTTGAAACAATCTGGCACACAATGCACGACTCTCTTGGTTTTGATTCCATCACTTGACACCCAATAATTTTGAAATATCATCCAGGTTAATGCCGCTTTCAGATTTCTGTCCTTCTTTCTTTTTTGGCTCAGGCACATTGGCAGGGATTGCAGGCTTTTCTACTGCCTCAGCACTTCCGCCCAGCGCAGACACCAATTTATTTCCAACTGCTTCTATATCTTTCTCTTCCATTGACTTTTGCGGCAGCACAAAATTAATGCCGTCATTTTCCTTTCGTGGTATAATATGCACCATGAAATGCTGCGCTCTCTGCCCAGCTGCAATGCCGTTAGCCACGATTATGTTTGTTCCTTGAGCATCAATGCTTCGCCGTTAGCCACGATTATGTTTGTTCCTTGAGCATCAATGCTTCTAAGCATGGAGTTCGATAATGATTTGGAAACCATAAACACATGAGCAATTTCGTCATCCGGAACCTGCGGCATTATTGAATAATGCTCCTTCGTCATAAGAAGGATGTGCCCCGGGTTTGCGGGGTTTATGTCCAGCAACGCCACTACAATATCATCCTCATACACTTTTCTTGACTGGACCTTGCCGGCAATTATCTGGCAGAATATGCACTGCTTTTTCTGGAACTCTTTCAATTCTTCTGGAGACATCTGCTTTATTTTTTCCTGCAGTGCCTTCAGCTGCTCTGCGCTTATATTTTGCTCTGCCATGATTATTCAATCTGTTTTACACATATAAAACTTTTCATTGCTAAGGGCAAAAGGGATTGACTGGGCCTAAAATGCAGCACTTCCCGTTTTTGCATGTCTCAAATGTCAAGCTCTTCTTGGTTGCTGCAGCTGTCAAACCAATAAACCTGATTGCCAACACATCCTTTTCTCTCGTGCTTCTTGCACGACAGCAGGACTTTAACATTGAAGCTTGTTCTGTCTGTGAACTCCAAATCATCAACTTGTAAGGTGACTCTTGAAGCGCCTTCCTTATTTTGCTTCACTTCGCAATCGACATGCTTTTCATTGTTAATCATGCAATCCACCAGATTGGGATTAGTCTGGTCTATTATAGTGTAAACAAGATTTATTGTATTTGTTTCCTTGTCTTGGGCATATTTCCACACATTTGCAATGGCATTCCTTTTCAATCCCAATCCTGACACAGTGACATCAGGCAGGCCTTGAATTGTCGGAGCTGTATTAGGCGCTATATTAGCCACTGCAGCTTCCTTTTCTTCTTTTTTGCCTTCAACAAACTCGGCAACTCCAAGCCCTTGTATTGCCTGCATGCACTCGTCACTGAGCTCTGCGCTTAATTTGTAGGAAAGCTTCTCCTCCTTGTCCAACTTATCAAAATACCACATCAGCAATGGATCACCTTTTATTTCGACATTGCCCTCTACATTCTCAGCAAGGTACTTGCTCAAGTCATCAATGCACGTCTTTGGAATAAACTCGTAAAACCTAAAGTTCTTGGCTATTGCGCCTTTTTTTGGCCTTATCAGAATCTCGACATTTGTTATGCCTTCGCAAACAGTTAATTTCCTGAACATCTCAACATTCTGCCTTGTTAGTCTTAGGTTGTCCAGCTCTTTGTCAAAGTCTTTTGGGCAGAATGCGCATCCGAAGTCAATTGATTCCTTTACAATTCTTCTTGCATCTTCCTCGCTTATGTCCAATGGAATGTACGTGCATTCAGGCTGCTCGCATGCGCCAGCTATCTTTGCAGTCTTTCCAGCGCCCTCTATAAAGAAGGATATCTTGTCAAATTTTGGCTTGAAGCATATGTAATATGGGTATGCCATTTCAAGGTTGCCTGCATAGAACGAGCGCTTGACTTCCCCTTCTTTGACTAAAAAGACATTATTATTACCCTTGCTTTCCAAAGTGTCTTTTATAAGAGGGATTTCCTTGAAATTCTCAGCCTTAATGTTTTTGTTCAGGTCAAAAAAATATATTTGGTCGGCATTGCACGGCACGTCATAGCTCTGCAATTCCCTTGCTCCAAACCGCAAGCTTTTGTCAATATTCCGCAATTCAATTTCAAACTTTGCGATTTCGGTATTGCAAGCCCTATCCTTCACAATGTTCACCATTTTGTAGCCTGCAACCAGCACAATAACAGAAAAAACTCCAATAAGAGCATACTTGAATACTTCTCCAGCAATCTGCGATTTTTTGGGCTTTATCATCTTTTTTTCAATGTTTTTTATTTTCTTGATTGCGGCAAATAATTCCTCGTCAACAGGATCTGACCATTTCCTTTTGTGGTATTCCATCACTATCTCGTACAAAAACATAAGGTAGCCGCCTATATAAAACATTATCGACAGCGCCAAAAAAATACCAAGTATTAAGCCTATCAAAAAATGCGGAGTAAATGCGACAAGCGCTATGCTGCTGTATAGGTACAGCGCCAAGCTGCTGAAGAAATAATAAAGGTAAACAGCGTAAAAAGTCAGTCCCCCTATGATTGATATTGCATATAATTCCCTTTTGATTTTGGAGTTCGAGCTTAAAATGTAAACGATTAATCCGAATGCTATGGAAATCAAAGACACTGCAACTATAATTGCTGATTTATTGGGGAAAAAGTTGCCTAAGGCAGACTTGTTCTTAAGCAATGATATTGAAGATATGTCAACTCCTGCTATGGAGCCCTCAGACAGAGGTTTTATTATGTAACCTGGCAATAATGCATATGCTGCAGCTGAAGAGTAAATAAAAAATAAAAAAATCCGATTGAGATGCAGCTCTTTTTGGGAAAACATCCTTGCCCAAACAATTATTGGAATCAGCAAAAATATTATTAAAGATAAATCATTCAGCAAGTAATCAAGAAACAAGGGCATTGCTGCATAGCTGGGAATATTTCCTGCATCCTCAAGAAATAATTTTAAAAATGGCTGATGCCCTTCGCCCAAATGCTCCAGATAAAAATTCTTTTTCAAGAAAGTCATTGAATAGGCAAAAACTCCTAAGTCAGTTAGAGCATGCAGTATAAGCAATCCTGAAATCGCCAACGGCAATGTCTTCTTGTAATGAAAGAGCGACACAAACCTTTTGTACCATTTTGCGCTGAAATCGCCGATTTTAAAGACAAAGTTGCCTGTATGGAATTTCTTATGGTGCTTTGCTATGCTTACGATGTAAAAAATCGCGCCTGTGGCAACAACAGGATCGTCTATTGTGAATTCGAGCCACTCCAGTACAGCATTGTAGACAAAATAATAAAACCCGAGCAGCAAAATAAAAATCAACAAAAACTTTACCAAATTGCTTCTGATTTTCTTTTGGAAAATTGCATGCAAAAAGCTCGGATGGGATATTTCTATTTTTTTTGCGATATACATGCTGATTGCCAGAATTCCTAAAATGCCGAAGTAGAATGTTGCAACGTTTGCCATAAACAGATTATCGCGAAAATACGAATGAAAATAATTTACAAATGCAATGACCTTGAATTTGAACGCATCCAGCTTTGTATAACTTATGATGTCCTTGAAAAACAGGGAGAAGTAGGAAACGATAATTACCGCATTCGCAAATTTTGAGGTTTTTCCGAACAAAATGGACGTGATATTCAATTTATAAAAAAGGTAAGAAAATAAGACAAAGCTTACTGTGTGGTCAATCCAGTCAAGGTCTGCCGGGACATTTCCAAAATAGCCCACAAGCCCAATAACCATCAAAGCCCCTACAAAGAATTCCAAAATGCCAAATTCAAGTTTTCTAAGCACCTCTTTGGTTTTTGCAATCATTAAGCTATTTTTGTGGATATGCTTATTTAAATATTGCTATAACAATAAATATAAAAACAATAAAAAATACTTCAAATAAAACAAAATGCCAAAACTAACGCTGGACTTAACCAAAAGCATTGACCAGAATGCTTCTGCTTACTTTGAAAGAGCAAAAAAAATAAAGAAAAAAATCGAGGGCGCGGGAAAGGCATTGAATGAAAACCTCAAAAAATTAAAGGAGCTGGAAACAAAAAAAGAAAAAATAGTTCTTGAAAAATCAAAAGAAGAAAAATTCAAGGAAAGAAAGCAGGAGTGGTATGAAAAGTTCAGGTGGTTCATAAGCTCTGAAGGGTTTTTGGTTATTGGAGGAAGGGATGCAACTTCCAACGAAATTGTGGTCAAAAAACATACTGAGCCAGATGATTTAGTGCTTCATACAGACATGGCAGGCTCTCCCTTTTTTGTTGTTAAAAGCGATAATAAGAAGATTGGAGAAAAAACAAAGGAGGAAGCTGCTGATGCAACCTGCACATTCAGCAGGGCATGGAAGCTGGGATTGCAGACAAGTTCTGTTTTTTATGTTAATCCTGAGCAGGTCAGCAAGAAAACTAAGGCTGGCGAATACATGGGAAAAGGGGCTTTTATGATTTACGGCAAGACAAATTATATAAAAAACATAGTGAATTTGGCTGTCGGGATCAGCAAAAACCAGCAAATAATGTCAGGTCCAACAGACTCAATTAAAGCAAATTGTGAAAAATATGTTGTTCTTGTCCAAGGCAGCGAAAAATCAAGCGCGGTTGCAAAATACATACAGCATAAAATTGGAGGAACAATTGACGAGATAATAAGGGCATTGCCAAGCGGTGGTTTTAAGGTTAAAAGAGAATAAAATGCTCATAAAAATACAGTCTGAAACTCCGAAGTTTGCATGCAGTGCATGCGGCACCTGCTGCAGCCACATTCACGGCATCGTACCTAAAGAGGACAAGGAATTTCTCAAGCAGCATGTTTTTGGCGAAATGCCAGTTGTGCAGCTTGTTCCTGTGGAGCAGATGACATTTCCATTGTGGGACTGGGAAGCAAAAAGATTCATGGAATGGCAGAATGAGGTGAATGTCGATGCAAGAATAAAGCCATTAAGGGCAATTTTAGATTTAAATTCCAATAAAGCAATTATTTTAACATATTTTATGGACGGCGAAACCGATGCTTGCCCATTCCTGAAGAACAGCAAATGCTCCATCTATCACACTAAAAGGGCTTATGTATGCAGATTGTTCCCATTTAACAGAGGGCCTTTCCTCAATCAAATGGAAATTACCTCAAAAGAGGGGCTTTTTGGCGCTTGCGGGGCAATGGAGCATATACTGCCTCAAGTTCCGAATGATTTCAACAAGATGATAAAATTTTTAAATGAGGCATTTCCTGACGGTTCCTTCCTTAATGCTGTGCAAAATGACATCATTATCGAATGGGCAAATAAAACCATAGTGGATTTGATGAAGAAAAAGATTATAAAGCCTGCAAGAAATTACCCTTATAACTTTTTATTGAGGAGAATTAAGAATGCAGAAAAGATTGATTTCACGGATTTTTTAGCTGAAATCAATTACTTTACAGAAAGGGAAAAGCAAGACTTGATAAAGAGATTTGATGACAACATAGATGCAAAAGAGAAAATAGGGCAGTGCCTGAATTAAATATCTCATAATGATTTCATCACAGGATATGAGAATGTTGGAAGCTCGAAGCAGCATTCCAAGGTCTATTTTAATGGAAAATGCAGGCAAAGCCGTCTATAAGGCAATAAACCAGAGGTTTGACCTAAAGGACAAAAAGATTCTTGTGATCTGCTACCATGGCAACAATGGAGGCGATGGATTTGTCGCTGCCGGGCATTTGTGCGATGAGGCTGAAGTCGATGTTCTTTTCATAGGGGATGAAAACAGGCTGAAAAAAGAAGCATTGATCAACTTCAAGAAGATTGAGCATAATGAAAAAATACAGTTTGTTTCTGATGACGGTGCGGATTTTGGCAATTACGACATTATAATTGATGCAATTCTTGGCATTGGCATACAAGGCATGCTGAACAGGGAGATTTCTGCTGTAATTGAGGACATAAACAATTCAAAAGCGTACAAAGTCTCCATTGATATACCGACTGGATTAGACCCTGACAGCGGCTTTGCTGCTGACAAGTGCGTCAATCCCGACTTGATTGTTACATTCCACGACCTGAAAAAAGGGCTTGAAAAAATGCAAGACAAGACTGTTGTTGTGGATATTGGATTGCCAAAATAAAAAATGAACTTCATCACAAAATCTCAAGTAAAGCTTCCCAAAAGAAGAAAGGACAGCCACAAGGGTGACAATGGCTTAGTTCTTGCTGTCGGAGGCTCAAGTGATTTTGCAGGAGCTGTTGCATTGGCTGGGCTTGCAGCATTGAGAAGCGGCGCAGACCTTGTAAAAATAATTGCGCCTGAAAAAGTCGCATGGGCAGTAAATGCTTACTCTCCAGATTTGGTTACGATGAAATTAAAAGGCAATTATTTTAAAGTAAGCGATTTTGATATTGTAAATAAATTGATGGATAAATTTGACGTGCTGTTAATTGGAAATGGCATTGGCTTAAACCCTTCAACAAAAAAATTTTGTGAAAAAACAATAAAGAAGATTAAAAAATTTAAGGTTATTGATGCCGATGCAATTAAATCAATTTCTATGAATGACTGTGAAAATTCAATACTAACTCCGCATTCGAAGGAGTTAGAATATTTTTTAACTAATTCAAAAATAAACAAAACAATAACGAATAAAATCAATAATGAAAAGGATATAATAAAAAAATCGCAACTCATCAAAAAAACAGCTCAAAAATTCTTGAACAAAAACAATATTATTTTATTAAAAGGAAAAATTGACATCATCATTTCAAAAAATAAAATCCTCTACAACAAAACTGGGAATGCAGGCATGACAAAAGGAGGCACAGGCGATGTTCTTGCTGGATTGTGCGCTGGCTTTTTAGCGCAAAGCAAGGACATGCTGCAAAGCGCAGTCAACGCAGCATACTTTAATGGAATGATTGGCGACATTCTTTTAAAAAAGAAAAAAGGGTTTACTTATTTGGCAAGCGATATGGTGGATGAGATAAAAAGAATAAAAACCTATTCCTGAACATATTCTGTGCCAATTGCAAGGCACATTTCCGCTTTCTTCAGCTCTTTTCCAAGATAAGCAGCGTGCTCAAGCCTTTTGAACCAGTTCTTGCTGTGCTTTTCGCTGTAGTCAAATATTGCAGTGTACAAGTCTTGAGCCCTTCTTCCCCTGAATTCTTTTAAAATAACATGGTTGTAGTCGCATACTCCAACCCCAATGTCACCCCTGTCCCAGTGTATCCTGATAAGCACGTAGCAGCCGTCATCGGTCTTGAAGTCCTTGTAGTCGTCCCATTTCTTGACGTCAATAACCTCAAAATCGTCAGCTGTTTTCTTGTCCTTTACCCATGCCGGCCTGTCAATTGCCATATCCAATGCGAATTTTTCTTGATTTATAAGAGTTTTGTTTTTTGCTGTCAAAGCGCCAAAAACCGCAAACTTTATATACTATTAAAAAAGATAGTTAAATAATTATGCTTAAAAATATAAAAAATAATATTTAAAATAATAGTATATGGTAAAAATACAAAAACTTCCTTCTGGGCAGCTTGTCATTACTATTCCTAAGCTTCTTGCGCAGTATGAGGGGCTGAAAAAAGGGATGGAGCTTGAGTTCAAGAAGCACAAGGAGGGATTTATCCTGGAAATTAAAAAAAGAAAAGGATAGGTGGTGAAACATGAAAATAGAAGATTTGGCGGAATTGTTGGGCAAGACAAAAATGGAAGTGGAGGAAATGCTCAAGAGCACAGATGTTATAGAGCTGAAATTGAGCGAAAGAAAGCCCAAATACAAGGAAGAGAATGATGAATTAAGAATTTATGAATAAAGCCAATGGTACAGAGCATATTTTTTGAATTGGGCATTGTAATTGCGATAGCAACATTGATATCGGCTATTGTAAAATTTATCAAGCAGCCTTTGATAATAGGATACATAATTACCGGAGTCATAATAGGGCCTGTTGCTCTTGACCTAGCTCATAGCTCAGATACATTAGTTGCTTTTTCCCAGCTTGGGGTGGCTCTTCTGCTCTTCATAGTTGGATTGAACCTTAACTTTAAGACCCTAAAGGAAGTCGGCTTTGTGTCACTGGCTATAGCCATCGGCCAAGTGCTGTTCACTTTTGTGATTGGATATGTCATATCGACACTCTTGGGCTTTTCAGGCACAAGCTCGTTGTACATAAGCACTGCTTTGACATTCAGCAGCACAATAATCATAGTCAAGCTTCTGTCAGACAAGCATGATTTGGACTCTCTTTACGGGAAGATTGCAGTTGGAATTCTCCTTGTGCAGGATTTTATTGCAGTGCTTATCCTTATGCTGCTATCTTCTGAATTAAAAAGCGAGTTAATCGGAGGTATGATTGCTTTTACGCTTGCTAAGGTCGTTGGAATAATAATAGCGCTTTTGCTTGTGAGTTCATATGTATTGCCTAGAATACTCAACTTTGTCGCTAAATCGCAGGAGCTATTATTTTTATTTGGAATAAGCTGGCTTTTTGCTCTGTCCATTGCCCTCAATAAGATAGGCTTCTCAATTGAGATAGGGGCTCTTTTCGCAGGCATAAGCTTGGCTTCTTCTCCTTTTCATTTTGAAATAGGGAGCAGGCTAAGGCCGCTCAGGGACTTTTTCATTATACTTTTCTTTATTTCCTTAGGCTCCCAGATGATTTTCAAGGCTGCAAATGTGATTATTGCCATTGCTGTTTTTTCTGCCTTTGTACTTGTCAGCAAGCCGCTCATTGTAATGTTCATAATGGGAATGATGGGCTACAAGAAAAGGGTGGGATTTTCAACAGGAATTGCTACAGCGCAAATCAGCGAGTTTTCCCTGATTCTGCTCTTCCTGGGAATGAATCTTGGACATTTAAGCCAGGAAATTGTATCCTCAGTCACTGTTGTTGGCATGATAACCATGGCAGGCTCCACATATATGATAATGCACAGCGACAGGCTTTACAGGAGCCTCTCCAGGCACTTAAGCATTTTTGAAATCAGGAAATTGAAAACAGGCTACGATAATACAAAGCATGACAACTTTAAGATTGTGCTTTTCGGCTATAACAGGATAGGATACAGCTTGCTCAAGTCCTTCAAAAAACTAAAGAAAAAATTCCTGATTGTGGACTACAACCCTGAAATCATCAATATGCTTGAAAGGCAGTCAGTGCCGTACAGATATGGGGATGCGTCTGATTCAGAGCTTTTGGAGGAGCTTGACTTCCATAATGTTGAGCTGGCAATTTCAACTATACCAAGCCTTGACACAAACCTGCTCCTCATAGAAAAGATAAGGGTTATTAATAAAAAAACAATTGTTGTTATGACCTCGCACCAGATTGACGAGGCATTCAGGCTTTACGAGGCTGGAGCTGATTATGTGATTCTGCCTCATTTCCTCGGAGGCGAGCATGCATCTGCGCTGATTGAAAAATTCGGCACAAACATAGCCAAATTTGTCAAGGAAAAAATAAGGCACATACAGGAATTAAATCACAGAAAAGGCTTTGGGCACGAGCATCCGCAGCACTACAGCAAGTAAAATATGGATTAAAATAAATTAAAACCAATAAATTTAAAAAACACTTATTCAATAAAAACACTAATCCAAAAAAAGAGGGAAAATGGCAACTGACGCTGACCTATTGAAATTCGGATTTGTAAAAGCAGACAATACAGCTGACAATGAGGATAGTGAAGAATTCAGAAGCTCGAAGATAAAAACAGGCTATCCTGCTCCGACTAGAAGGTACAGGCTTCATTACGAAGGCTACAACATCTCAATTGAAGAGCCTTATTTCTGGACTTTGCATTACTTGCGATATTTTGGCGGCTTTCCCAGGATTGACAAGATTACTGATGTATTTGCAGCTGCTGAGAACTCTGCCTTTTTTGGCGCTTCCCAGCAAAGATTGGGCTTGCAGCAAGACAAGGTGAGCCAGTTTCTTGCAACAATTGGAAAGATGGTGAGAGAACTGTTCCAATTGGTTAGGGAAATGAGGATTCTTGACGAAAGGCTTAGCTACTACGCTGACTCCTATACCAAAAGCCCAAGCGCTGCAAGCGCTGAAATAACATTAAAGGGAATCTGGGTTGACTTGGTAGAGCAGGGAGCTAAAAACCCTGCTTCTGTCTATGGGATGGCCAGGGAAGTCCAATTCACAACACTGCCGGATTTGTTTTTCTCAACACACCCCAAAAAACAGGAGGATGTGGACATTGTGGTGGAAAAGGAAAGAGGGCAATTCAACAGGAAAGTAAGAGAAGTTTTGGCAAGGAAGCTCAGAAGCTTTTTGGCATGGAAAGAGCATACTTATGAGGAGCTGAAGAACAGGAGAAAGTTCACTCTGAAATACCTGAGGCAGCATTTTGAAATTATAAGGATGTACATGACTTGGGTTAAGCCGTACCTAAAAAACATACAAAGGATGCAGCTTGACCAGTCAAAAACAGATACTGCTGACCTTATAGTGGCTTTCGAGAGCTCGATGATAGAAGTCGAAATCCTGGCAGTCAAGCCCGGCGCAAAAGTAGGCAGCGAGCAAGTAAACCAGTGCATTCTTATGCATTATCTTTTTAGGACAAGGCCAGAGATGAGCTATTCGCAGGAATACCAAAGAGGGCCATTGCATCTCGGCAGGATTGAGATGGACTTCAGGGCTTATGCATGGACTGGGAAGCAGATTGAGAACTACAAAAAAATGAGGGAGCATGAGGATTTCCAGCTGCTTGGAGTCATAGACGGCTCTGTCAAGGCTGCTCTTGAGGCATTGGGAGACGAGCTTATGAGGTACTTAAAGGAAGCAGGCGAGGAATTTGAAGAGAAAAGGGAAATGCCAAAAGCGCCTGTAAAAAGGTCAGGCCCTTTCATGTCTGTGTTTGAAGGCTTTGCAGAATTGTTTACGTCATTCAAAATGAAGAAAGAGGTAAAGGAAGCAAAGAAAAAGCTCAAGCCAACAGACATTATGAAGATGGCTCTTGCAAAGAGGGACGCTGAAATCAAAGTCAAAGGAGTCATGTGGAACACTTACCATCATTTCAAGAAGCAGCACGATATGCTGAACTGGTAGAGCTGCAAAGTCAGTCTCGCACCTTGCGGGGCTGTGAGATGCGAGGTTCGCGAGAAACTCGCTCACCAACTCACAGCCCCGAGAACTCGCTTCGCTCGCAACAGCCTTGGGAAAAAAAGATAAAGTCCTAAAAAATCTAGTGGCATGCGAAGCTCGACTTCGCTCGCTAACTCACGGATTTTTGGGACTTCCGAAAATGCTATGCATTTTCGATAGCTTTAAGGAATTGCTGCGCAATTCAAAAAATAAAATGAGTTTAACGTATGCGCTTAATCGCTGTTATACGTAGGAAACCTTTGATGGTTTGCGGAGGTTTTAAGTCGCCGAAAGTCCGTTACTGTCGTAGTTTTTGCTCGTTCTTGAAAATAGAAACATTTATTATGAAGGTTATCAAGTAATAAACGTATAACCTAACGAGCAGATTGACATGGCTAAAGAAGATAATAAAATTGAGCCCAAAGACATAACTATAGAAAAGTTAGAAGATAAACATGATTTGGGTGACTTTAAATCATATGAAAAAGAACTTGTAAATTTTCTTGTTGAAGACGCCCTTAATAATCAAAAACAAAAACTTTCTGTTACTTTCTTGTGGTTTTATGAGAAGAATTTGGTAGGGTACTTAACTCTACTAAATGATAAAATCAATCTTGAAGGAAATCTTAAAGAATTTTTTAGAGAAAAAGACATTCATTATAAATCGTTACCTGCATTGAAAATAGGAAGATTATGTGTAAATGATGATTTTCTTAGAAAAGGTATTGGTAGATTAATGGTTTTGTTTGCTATACAACAAGCTAATGAGATAAGTGAAAATAAATCCGGTTGTAGGTTTATCACATTAGATGCTAAAAGAAATGAAAAAAGAGAGTTAGATTCTATTCATTTCTACAAAAAATTGGGTTTTAAAATGCTAAAAGAAAGAATTAAAGGTACAACACCAATGTATCTAGATTTAAAACTACCTTAACAAAAATTAAATTTAATTTTTGTTGCTTCTTTTATCAAATTGATTCTAGCTTTAGATGGATTTTTTCCTTCCTTTAGAACTTCTTTGATAAAGTTTACTGCATCAATTCCCTTAAGTGTAGGTGTTGCTCTAATTGGTTTTGCCATAGTCACAGTTTAATCTCTGATTTATTTAAATTTAACCAAATTTTGTGATTAATGCGGGGAAATCATTACTACAACCTAATCTTTTGTATTCTTTTTAATGTTGTTTAAGACAAAAATGTAACAACTTTATCTTTATTAGTGATGATTCTGATAGAATTCCCAAAATAGTACATTTTTAGGCTAGTAACGGAGATGTTATTTAATGTAGTATATAATATGATACTTCTTTATATAATGACCAGCATTCACCTTGCCATACTTATGACAGCTATTTTATCATAGATTTATATATAAAATAACAAAATTAAACATACAGCAATTTAGATTATATTTTGGGAAAATCATTACTACAACCTAATCTTTTGTATTCTTTTATTCCTTTTTATTATATATTTTATTTAGAAAAAGAATAAAGCCATAATTCATCAAAAAAAGAAACATTTATATACTTTATTTCATTATCACCAATAATATTAAGCGTTGGAGGTGTTATTATGTCAACAGAAGAAGAAAATGAATACCAGAATATGTTGGATAAGATAAGAAACTTCAAAGAGGAATTACATAATAGAAAGGATTTTAGTGAAAAAGAAAAAGAGGTCTTATTTGAAAAATATTCAGAATTTGTAATTGCGAGCGGAAAAATGACAAATAAAGTAATCACAGCACGTAGTGAAATGGAGGTTGGTTCTTTCACAATGCAGGAATCTACATTTGCTTCATTGGTAACTCAAGCCAAAATTGGTCAACATGCAGATATTGTATTATTTGCAGTATACTACTTAGTTCTGAAGGAAAAGTATGAAAACGTTAACGTGAAGGATATCCATCAGGAATACAAGAAAGCGTACCTTAATCCGTCTGCAAATACTAATGTGTACCTAAGGAATTTAGCTAAAAGCGGTCTTATAATGTCAGCAGGTAAAAAGGAGGGTCTCACCGCATTTACAATAACAAAACACGGTATGCAGAAAGTTGAAGAGGTAATGTCAAATGAAGAGATTCAAACAAACAAAGAAAAAATCCTTGACAGTATTTTCCTAAAAGAGGAAGATACTTTACAAGAATTAAAGGAAATAGTGGAACAATCAAAGCAATTTTTTAAAATAGAGAAAGATGGTGGGAAGATTGTCTTTCAAGATCAAAATAAATTAACAATCCCAGATAAGATAGTACTATTGCTTATCGGGAGGTATATTGCTAAGGTCGGGGGGGCTATTAATAATGAAACGATAAAAATTGCAGAATTAAGTGAAGAACTTGCCATTCCAAAAACTACCTTATCTAAACCATTAGGCATCTTAATAGAGAAGGGGGTTATCAGGAAAACAGATGAGGGAGAATATAATATAGTTTACCATAAGATTAAAGAAAATTTGAAAAATATAAGTAAATAATTTATTTAAAATGGATATCAATATAATAAGAAGCAAACTAGGAGAGAAAATTGATGATGGTCTTGTTATAGAGATCATTAAAGAATTTTTCGAACTAAAGAAAGTTTTCTTGACCAAAGATAGGACGAAAGTTGGAATTGTTAGTGGAAGATTTTGTGAGCTAATTGCCGCTGCTTTATACAACTATTACAACCACCAGCCCGTGGATATTAATAATATAAAATTTGACTATTTTGTAAACAATATACAAAACATAACTAAACGCACAGCCGAAGATGAATTACTATCTTTAAACATCCCTTTATATCTTAAATCAATTTATAGTTTAAGGAGTAAAAGAAGAATTGCACATATAAAGAAGTTTGATCCAAATGTATTTGATATAAATTTGATGCATGATTCTTGTACATGGATTTTTTGTCAGTTAATTTTACTTTGGGTTGATAATAATGAAAAGGAGCTATATGAATATCTAGATTCGTTAATTGAAAAAGAAATTCCAATCATACAAGAATTTGAAGACGGCTCAATTATTGTACTAAAAAAAGATATTGATTTTAAGGATGAACTTTTATTAATATTATATAAATCGTCTAAAAGATTAACTAATAAAGAATTGAAGCAAATAATTAAGACACAGTACAGTTCTAAAATAACAACTTACTTAAGATTGTTAAATAAAGATAAGTTAGTTCATAATAATTCAAATGGTTCTTTAATTACCAAGTTAGGCATTTATTATGTAGAAAAAGAAGTAATTAACACACATAAGACTGAAGAAATTTTGGTCGAAACGAAGTGAAGTTGTTTTAATCTATTAAAGATAAACGAAGGCAGTAACAATAGGATTTTCGACGTTAGTCTTTACTTTCTCGAAGAGGTTGAAAACAAATTTTTCTTTTGTTCGAGCTTTGCATGTGAGAACAAAAACTCATCGAGAAAATTGTCGTCGACAAGGCGGCTTAAAACTTACGTATAACAACCTTTATACTCAGTTTTTGTTCCCAATTTTGTGGTTTTTGGCAGCTTATAAAACCGAAAAGTTTATATAACTTCTAGTTATATTTTATAACATGGAAGGTATCACTAAACTAAGGAAGGTCGGAGGGTCGATAGTAGCGACAGTGCCAAAGAAAGTAATTGAGCTGGAAGGGCTTATGCCCGGGCAGACTGTTAAGATAAAAGTAGAGAAGATAAAGAAAAGTTTTTTTGGAGCTGCCAAAGGAATAGGCTCCTTTACAAAGGAAGATGAGCGCTGGATGGAAGGCACCCATGACTAAGTTTGTTACAGATGCTTACGCGTGGATAGAATATCTGAATGGCTCTGAAAAAGGGGATAAGTTCGGAGAAATATTAGAAGACAACTCAAATGAAATCTTTACTGCTGCTTCAACTACAGCTGAAGTTATTAGCAAATTCTTAAGAGCCAATAAAGATATAAAAATAGCGTTAACAGCTATAAACAATATGTCAATTCTAGTAAGCATAACACAAGATATTGGATTTTTAGCCGGCCAAATACATTTTGAGGCCAAAAAGAAAAACAAGGAATTTGGCATGTTAGACTCATTTGTAGCCGCTACTGCACAGAAAATCAATGCAAAAATCCTGAGTGGAGATGAACACTTTAAGAATTTCAAGGATGCTGTCTTTATTTAAAATTTTGTCGAGTTGAATGTCGTTTAAATCAATAGCTTTTTATATAACCCTTTCCATAAAATTAAATTCAAAAAAACAAAATAAAAAAGGTGACATCATGAAATTTGGCGCTGGCTATTATTCTCATCATCCAATGGTGGATTATTTTAATGCAATGGACCCTCAAGCTTATGGCGAAAAGCCTCCTTATGGCGCTGACTTGGGTGTTAAGGATATTGGAATGAGTGTTCCAATGGGTATTTCAGCAGCAAATGTTGCAGGCCTCTACTCAAAAATAAGAATGGGAGCTGGCAATATAGAAATTCAGTTTCCAGGCTATAGGATGGGCTCAAGAAACGCTCAAACTCCGGAAATGCTTGGCGAAGACCAAAGACAAGCCATAAGAGAACTGTCAATGGCTAATGAAGTCAAGTTTACAACCCACGCTTCTTTCCAGCTGATGGGCATGATGGGCAGGGATGAAAGAGGCAATTTCTCCCTTTATAATGCAACACAGGA
Source organism: Candidatus Woesearchaeota archaeon (assembly GCA_016185875.1). Lineage (GTDB taxonomy): Archaea > Nanobdellota > Nanobdellia > Woesearchaeales > GW2011-AR4. The sequence goes on from JACPMS010000018.1 coordinate 16,882, forward strand.
TATGTTTGAGCTCAAAAGAGCCATTGATTTTCAGGGTGACTTGGGCGGAGGCTCTGTTGTAATTCATAGCGGAGAGTTTGAAAGGCCAATGACAGACATGTATCTTGATGATGAAACAGGCAGGCTTAATCTTGCCAGAGACCCAAGCGGAAGACTGATGTTCAAGCAAGCGCATACCCAAGAGGTTGATGCAAGGTTTGAACTGCTTGATGACAGGACTCATGCAAAGATTGAGACAGTGCAGAAGAATAGATTGGTGGCGCATCCAGATTGGAGAAAAGCAAAGGAGGACTATTGGGGTATGGATCAAGATGGAAATAAAGTTTATGTACGAAAGGGGGATTATATCGATTATGAAAAGAGGTTGATAATAGATCCTTACGATGCAGCAAGAGGTAGAGTCCCTGAATTTGACGAAACTACAAAAGAGTTCAAAATAAGATTAAAATCATTTGAAAATTTTAGAGAAGAGGCAGAGGAGTACAACCGATATTTAGAGAAAAAATTATTGAAAGAAAAGGGTAGAAAACCCAACTACTATGAAAAAATGTATCCCGAAGAAGCTTATGTTAGAGCGACTCTTGATGCACAGGAAGGCATCGCAAGAGGATGGTCTGTCTATTATGGCTTGGGCACTGAAAGAAATATTAAAGCATTAAACAAGCTTGAAGAAGCTAAAAAATTTTATGAACAATTAGATAAATCATTACCGCCAGAAGAGCAGTGGAAGATTCTAAGGCAAGATGAAGAACTTTATAGGGAGACTAGGGGTTTTGCAGCACCTGAAATGAAGCACCCG
>JACPMS010000064.1 GCA_016185875.1 Candidatus Woesearchaeota archaeon
GGAGAATATAGGGGCTATAGTTAGAAAAAAGCAGGAAGTCTATATAAACAAAAATAACAGATTCTACAGGTATGCGGCTAAATTCGTAAAAGATTCAATATCCTCCAATTTAAGCTTAACTGATGCTTACTTATTGCCAAATTTAGCTGGATTGGAGTATATTTTCACTGATATAGATGCTGTATTTATATGGACCAAAGGAGGCTATAACATAGGAAGAAGTAAAAATTCCTATCCAATATTCATTGAGATTTTGGAAAAAGACAGAAATGCTTGGGCAATATATTTCTCAAAATTCAATATAAATTACATATTCAAAAATGAAAGAAAAAAAGGGGTATATTTTGTGATTTCATTAAGCAGAAGCATAGAGAAAGAGTACTGCGAGCAGATACCTGTTTGGTCATTGGCAAAAACAGTAGAGTGGGCTAAAAAATACAGCTTTAACTTTCAGCCTGCATTAGAGATGTTGGACGAAATGTACAATTTAAAAATTGGCATTAAGTATGCTTAAACATGATGAAATCATTTATAGAAAGGGAGAATGAAATTTTTGATATTTTGGATAGTTTCAACAAAGCAGGCTTAAAGTATGTTTTAATAGGCGGCTACGCGGTTTCAGCTTATATGCACAGATTTTCTGTTGATGCTGACGTTTGCATTGATAAAAATGATTTGTCTTTGTTTAAGGACATATTGAAGGCAAAGCATTTTGTGTTATTTAAAAGAAAAGAGTTAGAAGACATCTATAAAGGCGAATTTGAGTCCTATACAAAAAAAGTGAAATTGCCAATTACAGTTGATTTGATGATTGGAAGCGTTGCCAGCAGGCAAACTAATGCTTCTGTAAGCTTTCATCAGCTATACAGCAGCTCAATTGTCAAGAAAATCACAGGAATAGAGAAGACTATTAATGCAAGAATTCCAGTAAAGGAAATATTAATAGCTGTTAAAATACATGCCGCAAGACTTACAGATGCAAGGGATATTGTCGCTTTATGCCATGACATAGATTTTGATGTTGTTGCTAAGTTTATGAAAGACAAAAATCAACAAGAAATCCAAAACAATCTAAATAAATTGCTTTCATATTTCACCAGCGATAATTTCAAAGACGCTTTTAAAGGAGTTTTTTCTATTGAAAAGCTTCCAAAAGGCAACATTGAGAATGCAATTAAGCTTATTGAAATGTTAAAAGCGAATATTTGAAAAGCATAAAAAAGCTGTTTTGAATATGAGCAAGGTTCTTTGAGCGAGTTATCTTTAGACAGTCTTAACAGCCTTCTCCACCTCCTTTTCGGTATAGCCTTCCCTGAAAAGCGTGTCTTTTATCTGCTGCAGCGTAAATCCTCTCGTTATGTTTTCGCTTATGTATTGCCTTAGCGAATTGACAACTTGGTTTTCTTTTCTTTTTTTAAGGAATAAAAACAGTAAAATTGCAGCAATAACAGCAAAAGAAGATAATATCCAAATGAGGTATCTTGATTTTGTTTGAGGCTCTTCTGGAAGCCCAGTTTGCCTAATAGGCTCTGATTTGGTTGATGTAACGCTTCTGCTTTCATTGCCAGCTTTAAGATTCCCTTCCCCGCAGTCAGCGTCTGCTTTAGGCGAGCAGTCCGGATCGCAAATGCCGTCTTTTACTTCATCGCAAAAATCATCCTTGGCTCCAGAAGGGCAGTCTTTTGTGCAGCTTTCATATGATTCATGCTCTTCGCATATCTTGTTGCCGCAGGTATTTGAGAATGAGCTGACATCTATGTCCATTATCTTTGAATTTTTTATGTTGTAGATTTCTATTCTTGCAGCATTTTCATTATAGGGAATGTAAACAAGGTAATTCTTGCTTTCAGACAAATTGTAGTATATTTTCTGGATATCCGCATTCTCAAATGATACTTCCTTAATCAAAAACCCTGATTTTTCAGCGTATTTTATCGTTTTGTCAATCTCTTTTAAGCTGATGCTGTTGAATGTTAGAGAATCAAGAATGCGATTGACATCAAGCACAAAATATTTTTCCGCATTTGCAGTACCCACTATCAAAGCCATCAAGATAATATATGTAACTATTTTATTTTTCATTTTACTGCAATGTAACATTCAATAAAATCTGGGCAAATGCCGTGTTCTCATTTTTGTCCCTTGCCTCTATTAAAACGGCATTTGTGCCATTTGCCAAGTTTAATCCAATGCTTTCAGATGCTTCTTCATTTGAAATTTTATTTAGTATCAATAAATTTTCCAAGAATACTGAATAGTTTACAGGAAAATTTGATGCTGACACGCTAAAAGACAGGTTGACAAAGCCTGCATTGTAGGTTATGTTGTCCGATGTTTGAACAATAATTCTGGGCGGTGCTGCAAAATTCAGTATTTCATCAGCAAGTTTTTTTGGCGTTAAGACATAATTGCAAAAACTCGCAAAAGTCTCGTTTATTTCCGCATTTGTTATATTTTTATAGAAGAAGACATTTGGATTCACCCTTAGAACTCCTGCACTTTCAATAACGCAGTAATCCTCATTATTATCCAGCACCACAACCAAGTCTTTTTTATTGCTGTACGACGGGCAGTAGCTTGAGACAATATTGATTAATGTGGGCATATTGAAGTAAGAAAGCGACTGGTCCAGCCTGTAAATGTTGAATTTGTCTTTAGAGCCATAAAATTTGCTTATGGAGAACAAGACATTCAGGAAATTCTGTACATCAGCCTGGAATTTCCCATACCCATCATTCAGATTTTCATAATTATCTGCTGCAAATATTATGCTGCGTTTTTGGCTTGGGCTGCTCCATTCTGTGTAAATAGGCATGCACTTGTTGTTATTCAATACAACAATGCTTTGGGCATTTTCGATTGATTGATTTGTTCCATCAGCATATTCAACAGCAACATCAATGTCCAGCTTCTTAAAGCCTTCAAAATCCTTGATTTTTGAGCTTAGCCAGTTATTGCCGTAAACATTGTCATTTCTTGCGCCGTCATTATGCGAGCCGTCATCGTAAAGCGCTATCGAATCTATAACCTGCTCTTTATCTATGATATTTGCTGCAACAGTTACAACATCTGTTTTGTCATAAAGGTAGTACCTTATGTTGAATGAAGATTTGTAGTAATCTGCATCCGGGCTTGATGCGGAAAAGCCAGCGCCTTTTTTGTTTTTAATGCTGTACTGCCTGGCTGAATAAGACTTGTCAGTTAGATTCCTGCAGAATACTATGTCGCTGCACTCCTTGCTTATGCTAGTGCCGTACCCTGTCAGGCAGTTCCCATGGAGGTAATTTGTCAGGCAATAGCCTTCCTTGTCAATGCAACAGCCGACATTGCAGTCTTCCAAAGCAGGGCATTTTTTATTGTCAACAAAATTTCCATAGCACTCATTTCTTGATGTCTGCTGGCATATGGATGTGCAGCACCCTTCATCTGAGCTGCTTAATGAGGTAGCATACCCAGTTATCTTTTGCTGCTGATTTGCTGTGGAAATAAAATTTAGCGAGAACATTGAAAGCATGAATAACAATGAAGCAATTATGGCATATTTCTTGACAAATTGCACTTCAGAATGCTTTTTCAGCAGCCCTTCAACATAATGCTCGTTATACCCGTGATTGACCAAAACATGCCTTACAGCCTGCTTTGAGTATCCTTTACTTAAATGCTCTTTTATGTACTTTTTCAGCTTTTTGTCTATCTTATTTTTGCTCAGCATTTTCCAGCATAGAAACTAGGTTTTTTGACTTCCCTATGTACTTGACTACCTTCTGCCTTATTTTCCCCTTTACCCTGACGCTCTTTACAAGGTAGTAATAGTAGTTGTTGTTGATTTTCTTGACTCTGAGGAATGTCATAAAAGTATTTAGGCACTACTAATATATAAGTATTTTTGTTTGGGATGCTTTCAAATATTTTTAGGCACTATTTATGTTTAAAAATTAGGCATTACTTTAGGTGATTTTATTGGAACCTCAGAAAATTAGGCTCTATATTAGGCATTACTCAAGGTTATATTAAATTTTTAGGCACTACATAACAAAACAGTAGATGAAAATCTAATAATAAATTAGGCACTACATTTGATAAACTCGCATCAATGTTTTGGCAATAATAATAATAACATTTAAATAGTAGAATTCTTAACAATCGTTAAGGTTGATTTTATGGAACATGAGTTAAAAGAAGTCAAACAGCAATTAATAACCAAAGACATGACAATTGGGGATGTAGTCGCAAAGTACCCATCAGTCATAGAGCCACTGCAGTCTGCAGGGGTGCATTGCGTTGGCTGCCATGTTTCTTACCATGAAACTTTGGAGCAGGGCTTCAAGGGGCATGGCATGGGTGACGAGGAAATTGACATGGTGATTTCTAAATTGAATGCTGCTGCTGAAGAATCAAAGTTTGACCATGGAAAAGAGTTTATTGTCACGAACAAAGCAGCTGAAAAGCTGATGGAAGTTCTCAAGGAAAACAGCAAGGAAGGCTCTGGCTTGAGAGTTGAGATTACGCCAGGCGGCTGCTAGTCGAGATTACGCCAGGCGGCTGCTCCGGATTCCAATATGGCTTGGAATTGGACGACAGCATAACAGATTTAGATTTGGTGTTTGAGGAAAAGGGAGTCAAAATAATTGTTAGCAAGGAAAACATGCAGTTCTTGAAAGGCGCAAAGCTTGACTATGTTGACAGCCTGCAGGGCGGTGGCTTCAAGATAAGCAATCCAAACGCGCACGACTCTTGCGGCTGCGGACAGAGTTTTGAATATTAGTTTTTTATTTTTTTTGAAATAATTTTTATTGGATTTGCCTCTAATGTCCAAGGCAAGAAGTACTAAAACATTAAGTAAAGGAAAACTTTAATCAAAATTAATATTAAAATTTAATACGCCTTCGGCAAAATAGTGAGATGCGAGGTTCGCGAGAAACTCGCTCACCAACTCACTGCTCGGTGTCGCTTTTTTACCATGTCGAAATCGTAGATTTCGAGCATTCCCGAAAACCTTTGGTTTTCGATAATATCGCGCCACCTCGCCAATCTATTTTAATAAAATGCCAGAAATTAACGAACTAGCTCCTGATTTCACTTTAGTTGATCAGGATGGAAATGAAAGAAAATTGAGCGATTACAGGGGAAAAAATGTGATTCTTGCTTTCTACGCTTTTGATTTCTCTCCGGTTTGCACAGTTGAATTCGGCTGCTTCCAAGACGATTTAGCTGAGCTCAATGATGTGAATGCGCAAGTGCTTGGAATCAGCGTTGACAGCAAATACTCCCATAAGGAGTTTGCGCAAAAATTAGGCTTAAGCTTTCCATTGCTTAGCGATTTCAGCAGGGAAGCCAGCAAGCTTTATGGAACTTTAAGAAAGGAGGGGTTCAGCGAAAGGGCTTATTTTATAATTGACAGCAATGGCATAGTAAGATTTAAGTATTTAATGCCTACGCCAAAGGAAAGACTGGAAAACAAGCAAATAATAGAAGAATTAGAAAAATTAGGGTGATCTAAATGGGAGAAAAAGGAAGACAGATTGCAAAACTTGACCATAAATGGCTGGTAGCAGAGCTAAGCAAAGCTTATGCTTTTGAGTGGGTCGTGCATCATTATGCAGCTTTAGCAGCCAATATAGTTTCGGGATTGAGAACTCCTGTATACTCTGAAATCTTCAAAAAAGCAGCAGAAGGAGAGTTTGGGCATGCAAACAAAATCGCAAAAAGGATTGCTGAACTGGGAGGAGAGCCGCCAGAAACATTAAGCGATATGGAAAAACTCGCAGGATTTGGAAAAGTAAGCTTTCCAAAAGACAGAAACGATATCAAAGGATTCATCAAAGTTTTCTTGAAAATGGAGCAGCACGCAATTGCATTGTATGATAACTTGGCTCAGAAGACTCACGGCAAAGACTTGGTGACGCATGAATTGGCAGAAGACTTGCTTGCAGATGAAGTCGCTGAAGAGGAAGAATACGAGAATATGCTGAGGGAGTAATCAAAGTCTAATCCTTAACTTCAATTATATCGTCTATAGTCACACAGGCTCCTAATCTTAATTGCCCATTTGGCATATAATTATGGTGATATAACACAAAATTATCAAAGACATAAACTTTATTTCCATTTTCATGTTTTCTAGACTCTATAAAATACCCTCTATTTATGTAATAAACTTGTTTAGGTAATTGACCAAACCCTACAGGATGTTTTATGTCTTTTCCCCTAACTTCGTACAATTTTTTCTGGACTAGTTGCTCTGGGTTCATTTACATTAATTCTAATCGTGATAGATAGTTGTTAGCTCTTAATTCAACCACTTTATCGTCGTAGCCACATAGTTTAGTTAAACCTTCTATCATTTTTCTTGAAGGTGTAGAATAGCCGACAGATTGGAATGTGATAGTGTTTCCATCAACTAAAATTTTAATAAATTCTCGATTTACGGAGTTTGATCCCCTATGATTGTGGTATGTTGCTCTTCCAAAAAAGGCTAACCTTCCTTCACATCTTTCAAAAGTTCCAATTTCTTCAAGTTCTAGGTCTAATTTTGTTTCTTCAACCAATTCACCTAATTTCTCTAATGTAGAGTAAGATCTTTTTACTTTAGCAAGATATTTATCATATCCAGGACTTTCTTTCGCCAATCTAGGTAAATCAGTTTTTTTATATTGAAATATCATTTTTATAACCTCCATTATTTTAATTTCAATAGACTCTTAACTAATTTAAATCTAAATCAAATCTAAAAAACTAAAATTCCAAAGATTTTATAGAAAAATCCCTAACGCCAATGTCCTTTTGAAATTTTAAATATCGTATTATCTAACAAAAACAAGAAATAACTAACGCCAAAGACAACCACTCTTTGAAATCATAATAATTAGGAAACATAACTTATATTTAAAACTTCTCATAAAAACAAAATTTATAAACAAAACAATTTATTTTTCTGCTCTATGGTGGAGGAAAAAAATTTTGCTTTACTCACAGACTTATACGAATTGACAATGTGCGCAAGCTACTTTGACAGCAAAGTAAAAGACGTTGCTACATTTGACTTGTTCATAAGGCAGCTTCCAAAAAACAGGTCTTATTTTGTTGCAGCAGGCTTGGAAGACGTGCTCGATTATTTAAAAAATTTGAAATTTACAGAAGAGCATATTGAATTTCTAAAATCTAAAAATATTTTCAAAGGTGATTTCCTGAATTATCTAAAAAATTTCAAGTTCACAGGAGATGTTTTTGCAGTTCCTGAAGGAACAATTATTTTTCCGAATGAGCCAGTATTAAGCGTTACAGCTCCAATAATTGAAGCCCAATTAGTTGAAACTTTTTTGCTTAATGCAATAAACCTGCAAACCACAATCGCAACAAAGGCTTCGAGAGTTGTTTTGGCTGCAAGGCAAAAGCCTGTTGTTGATTTCTCATTAAGAAGGACTCAAGGCGCAGATGCCGGAATGAAGGCTGCAAGAGCATCTTATATTGCTGGCTGCATAGGAACATCAAATGTCCTTGCTGGAATGAAATATAAAATTCCAATTTACGGCACAATGGCCCACAGCTTTGTGATGGCTTTTGAAAAAGAGGAAGAAAGTTTTGAAGCCTATTCAAAGACTTTTCCAGACGCATCAACATTTTTGGTCGACACCTACGACACATTAGCTGGGATAGAAAATGCTTCAATTGCTGCGAAAAAACTTGAAAAGCAGGGGCATAAACTGATAGCAATTAGGCTTGACAGCGGTGATTTGGTTTCTTTAAGCAAAACAGCAAGAAAAATTTTGGATAAAAATGGGTTAAAATACGTCAGCATTTTTGCAAGCGGCAACCTGGATGAGTACAAAATTGAAGAGCTGCTGAGGAAAAATTCAATGATTGATGTTTTTGGCGTGGGTACTTCAATGGGCGTATCAAGCGATGCGCCTTACTGCGATGTCGTCTATAAATTAGTGGAATTAAGCGATGGTGGAAAATTATTGCCAACAATGAAACTAAGCAAAGGCAAAGTCACTTATCCTGGAAAAAAACAAGTTTATCGAATTGTTGATAGAAAAGGAAGCTATGCTGGGGATATTCTTGCATTAAGGGACGAAAATGCCGCCATTGGATGAAATTAAGAAAACAGCAATGATAAATCTGTCAAAACTGCCAGAAAAGCATAAAAAACTGAAGAATGCTGCTGAATACAGCGTTGAAATAAGTCCTGAATTAAGAAAGTTGACATTGAATCTCAACAAAAAACTTAAACGCAAGCTTTAAAAGCAAAAATTATTTATTTTTCTGCTATGAAAAACATTATATTTTTTGATGTGGACACGCAATGTGACTTTATGCATAAAAATGGAAAGCTTTACGTGCCTGATGCAGAAAAGATAATACCTAATCTAAAGAGGATAACTCAATTTGCAGAGAGAAGAAATGTTTCTGTCATAGCATCTGCCGACAAGCACAAGATGAGCGACTGGGAGATTGCCTCAAAAACATTCCCGCCTCACTGCATGGCTGGGACTTCAGGTCAGAAAAAGATTAAAGAGACTGTGTTAAGCAGCTTCGTTGCAGTTCCAAATAAAAAATTAGGCATTAATAAAATAAAAAAATTAAAAGAAAAAAACAGAGTGATAATTGAAAAGCAGAAATACAATGCTTTCTCAAATCCGAATAGTAAAGCAATTCTGAAAGGTATTAAAAAAGCCTATGTTTATGGCGTTGCAACCGATTACTGCGTCAAGGCAGCTGTTCTGGGCTTGCGAAATATGGGCATTGAAACTCACGTTGTTAAAGATGCAATAAAGCCTGTTTTCAAGAAAAATGAAAAGAAAGATTTGGATTTGTTCAAAAGGAGAGGGGCGAAGTTTTTAACCACATCACAATTGTTGAAGAAAAAGAATCTTTAATGATGATATTTTTGAATTAGATTACTTAAGGATAAACATAAAACACTTTCCCTTCTTTAACTTGTATCGGCAGTTTAATCAGCTTAGAGTCCAAAGGAGCAGGCTCTCTTAGTGCTTGTCCAGTCTCTGCATCAAAATGGGAGTCGTGCCACGCGCAGTCTAAATAAGCAGTGTCTGGCTTTACTTTCAGCTTCATCGGGCCGCCGACATGTGTACAGCAATTAATGTAAGCATGCACTTCGCCATTTAACCTAAACAGAATAGCTGGCCTGCCTGCAAAGTCTACCTCTTTTGATTCGCCTTCATTTATATCTGCATCATCAGCAAGAGGGATTTCCATATTTGTTGTTATTTTTTTATTTTATTTAAACTTTTTGATTAAATATCAACAACAACAGTTGCCTTATACCCGCTTTTTTCCTTCTTTATTTCAAACATGTGCATTGTAACTGCTTTTATATCATTCTCCAATTGCTGCTTTTGCGGGTTTATTGTATCGCCTCTAAGAATGGATTTTAATTTGTATTTCTCATCTTTCTTAATTTCAACTTTAACGTTTTTGAAAACCATGTATTTTGAGTCTTTTAGAAACAATATCTCAGAAAGAAAGTCATAAAGCAGATTGTCAAGCTTTTCATTTTCCAGCTCAAACTCGACCTTTTGCTTTGCCTCAACTGTATCCAAATCTGCGCTTAATTCAAAAATTGCGAATGCTGCATTCTCAAAAACCTCATTCAAATCCCTGCCATAAGCCTCATAAGCAATGTCTGCAATTGCAACATCTTCAAGAAATTTGTATTTTTTATTGTCGTTGTTTATGTTCATTTTTCTCATTCAAAGATATTTCCAACAGTATAGATGAGCAAAATTCCAAAAACCATTAAAGTGAACTGCATAAGCGATTTCTTCAGGTCTTTTTCCTTTTGTATTTCCGGAATCAGGTCAGTGCTTGCAATGTAGATGAATCCGCCTGCTGCATAGGCTGTCAGGTAAGCGCCTGAGTTTTGCACAATGCTTGAGTAAAAGTATGCAGCCAAAGCGCCAAGAAATGCCGTCAGCGCTGTCAGAAAATTGACAAGGGAAGCCTTTGCCCTTGACCAGCCGCCATACATCAAAACAGCAAAATCGCCGATTTCTTGCGGTATTTCGTGGGCAATCACCGCAATTGTCACAATTATCCCCAGTGACGGGCTGTTCAAAAAGCTGATTGCAATGACCGCGCCATCCATAAAATTGTGCAGCCCGTCGCCAACAGTGTTAAGGTACGTAAAGGCATGAACCTCCCTCCTGCCAGTGTGGTGGTGGTGCCAGTACAAGAATTTCTCCAGTATAAAGAAGGACAAAATGCCCAGCAAAATAAAAAGAGGCAGGCTTTTATTAAACCCCGAGGTAAGCGCTTCCGGCAGCAAGTCAAGAAATGCAGCCCCAAGCAGAGTTCCTGCTGCAAAGCTCACGGCATAGAACAGAAACTTGCCCACCAGCTTTTTGCTCACAAAAATGAAAGTTCCGACAAATGACACCATGCTGACTATCAGAACTGCTAGGAGGATTTGAAGCAGGATGGTTGGCATTTTATTGTTTTAAGTTAAACTAAGACGTTATAATTCTAATACCTGTCTTTTCAGGTATTATTGAAACTTCCTTTTCGTTCTTTAATTTGTATTTTTCGACAAGCTCTTTTGGAATTCTAATTCCCAAGCTAAGGCCCCATTTCGAGAGTTTTACATTATATTTTTTTAATACCCTATATCTTTCAGCAACTTCATGCAGCTGTTTCATATCAACTATTTCCTCACCATCTTTTCTGCACTTATAGTAGTCGTACTCAATTCCTTCAGGGGTTTTTGCCTTCAATTGCTGCATCCCTTCTCCACATTCTGTGCATTTTCTCATTTTAGTTGCCCTCCTCAATTGTCATTATTTTCAATTTGTCACCAATAAGTTCGCCCACGCAGATTATTGTCCTTTTCGAGCCTCTATTGATAAATTTGATGCCATGCTTTCCAAACCTCTTTATTTTGCCTTTAAACAAAGTGTCTTCAATCAAGTCTGGATGAATGCCACGCTGCATAGCACGCTCAAAAACATGCCTCTTTATAACTAAATCGTATTTTGAAATGTCCATAATATCAATAGATATCTTTTAATATTAAGTTATATATAAAGTTATTGGTTTTTAATTAAAGAATTGAAATTAAAAATAAAACAAACAGTATTATTAAAAACGGTATTATAATATTCAAATTAGAGGTGCCTTTGATATTTCCCAGAGGGAAAAGCGACACGACCGGTTTGCTTATTCCAGCTTCTGCGACTGCATTTATTACATCATTTATATTTTTATACGCAAATCCCGCCTCTTCCGCCAGCCCGGACATCGAGGTTGCCTTGACATAAATTCCCCTTTTTTCCATGTCTCTTTGCAGCTGCTCTCCCCTGACTTGGTGCTTTGCAGCAGCCCTTGACATTGTCCTGCCAGAGCCATGTGCAGTGCTTCCAAAAGTCTCGTCCATTGCTTTCTGTGTTCCAACAAGCAAAAATGAGCCAGTTTCCATTGAGCCCCCTATTATGACAGGCTGTCCTGTTTCTTTGTACAATTTTGCAAGCTCTGGATGATGCGGCGGAAAAGCCCTTGTTGAGCCTTTTCTATGCACAACAAGCTTCTTCTTGTGCCCATCAACAACATGCTCCTCAAGCTTTGCAATGTTATGCGCAACATCATAAACCATATGCATTTCAAGCTTTTCAGCATCAGTCCTGAAAACTTTTGAAAACCCTTCCCTTATTCTGTGCAATATGACTTGCCTGTTTGTAAATGCCATATTTGCAGCACATGCCATTGCCTTGTAATAGTCCTGCCCTTCATTGCTCTGGAAAGGAGCGCATGCGAGTTCCCTGTCATAAACCTCAATGCCGTACTTCTTCATTGTGTTTTCAAATATCCTCAGATAGTCTGTTCCTATTTGATGGCCAAATCCCCTTGAGCCGCAGTGCACCATCACAACCACCTGCTCTGGCTCAACAATCCCGAATTTTTTTGCCAGTTCCTCGTCAAAAATATTTTCCGCTTTTACAACCTGTATTTCCAAATAATGATTTCCAGAGCCTAGAGTGCCGAGCTGATTCATGCCTCGCTCTACAGCCTTTTGGCTGACTTTTTCAGGCTCTGCCCAGTCAATCCTTCCATGGCCTTCTGTCCTTTCCAAATCTTCTGTCCATCCATAGCCATTCTCAACGCACCATTTCGAGCCTTCTGCCATAATTTCCTTGAACTGCTGCCTGCTTGCATCAACAAAGCCTCTTGAGCCGACTCCTGCTGGAACTATCTTGAACATAGTATCAACTAATTCTTTTAATTTTGGCTGGACTTCTTTAAAAGTTAAGTTTGTAGTGACTAATCGCATGCCGCAGTTTATATCAAAACCAATTCCTCCCGGGCTTATAACTCCAGTTTCTGCGTCAAATGCAGCAACTCCGCCGATTGGAAATCCGTAGCCCCAGTGCCCATCCGGCATGCAGAATGAAAACTTTTGAATTCCCGGCAGGCACGCTACATTCGTTACCTGATTAAAGACACCATCATCCATATCCCTAAGAAGCTTTTCAGTGGCATAAATTCTAGCTGGGACTAACATTCCCTTCTTGTAGCTTGTGGGTATTTCCCACACTGTTTTA
>JACPMS010000057.1 GCA_016185875.1 Candidatus Woesearchaeota archaeon
CTCCTCATTGACAAAGCCTGCAATTGAACTTTCATTTGTGTAATTTTTTTGAAGAAGCAAGTATGCGTCATTCTCTTTATTGTTAACAAGTTCCCTTATTGCTTTTCTGCCTTCTTCATCCAAAATCTCATCAGCGTCAAGCACAAGTATCCAGTCTTTTGCAGCATGCTTGATGCTTTCGTTTCTTGCAGCAGAGAAATCATCAATCCATTTGAAGTCATAAACTTTTGCATTGAACTTCTTTGCTATATCCTTTGTTTTGTCTGTGCTGCCTGTATCTACTATTATTATCTCGTCAACAATATCCTTAACACTATTCAGGCATTGCTCCAAGAATTTCTCTTCATTCTTTGCAATCATGCAGAGAGAGATTGTTGGATTTTGCATGGTTTCAGAGAATTTTTGATTATATTTAAATATTGTTGGATTAGGCATTAAAAGAATTGTGCTTTGAAGCAATAAGAAGTACATTATTGAAAATAGCAAACAAGTATAAATTGCTGTAAATGTTGATTATTTTCCATAAAGTGGTACAGTAAGACCATGTTCTCAATACGCCAAGTTAAACAGAAACATTTATATAATAGTGGAATATTTTTATTCCACGTGGAAACTTTTATTTCCATTTAGAAAATGTTATTCAATGCATATCTGGAAGCATTGCTTGGGAGCAAGGTTAAGGTAAAGATTTTGAGAGCTTTGCTTAGGTTTGAGACTAAGACATTTACTTTAAGAGAGTTGGCTGGGCATATCAAAGTTTCCCATACTGCTGTGTTAAAGTCTTTAGGAGATTTACAAGGAATGAATATAATAAAAATAGAAAGCCATGGAACATCTAACTTGATAACAATTAACAAAGAAAGCTGCTTATATAAAGAACTAAAGGGGCTTTTTGATTTTGAGGTTCAAACTATACAGCAACTAAAGGAAGAAATAAAAAAAATTTTGCCCCAAGCAAAGTCTGTGGCATTATTTGGCAGTATTGCTATGAAAAGGGAAGGGCTTGACAGCGATATAGATGTTTTGGTAATAACCCAAGACAAATCCAAAATAAATGAAATTATAGCAAAAAATCAGGAAGCATTCAGCAAACAATTTGGGAATGTCATATCTGCCCATATAATGACTGAGGGCGAATTTAATAGAAAAAGAAATACCCCTCTTGTTAAAGGCATATTAGAAAGCCATATTTTAATTGAAGGCGATGAATTATGAAAACCAGAAGTGTTGATAAGCATAAATATAGAAATTACCTAGTAAAGGCAGACGAATTTTTTGATATGATGAATGAGAGTTTTGCCAAAAGAAAATTCAATCCTACCGTGCTTAATGCAATTCATTGCGCAATAAGTTCAGCAGATGCCTTAACAGTTTTTTATAAAGGAATCAGGCATGCTGGCGAAAGGCACGAAGATGTCGTGGCTTTATTGAACACATTAGGATTGCCTGATATGCAAAGCAAAAACAGACAATTGCTGGATTTGCTGCGCATAAAGAATAGCGCTGAGTACGAAGAAAAGTTAATGACTGAGACAAATGCTTTGGATTCGATAAAAAATGCCGAAAGGTTCTTTAAGTGGGTTAGGGATATGTTAAAAGAATAATTGAGAATCCACAACCAATAAGAGAAGCTGAGAATTATAAAGGAAAGGCAAAAATTAGATGAATTATTGACAAAAACACAACCATTATAAGTTATGATGCAATACCGATTATTTTCATATGTCAGAAATGCTTTTGGCATTTCTGAGCATCTTAAAAATCTTTGATTTTTAATACACAAAAATATCAACTATATGCTGAAATATATATGTTTAATCATATAACAATACCAAAAGCTTTAAATATGAATAATATTAAATTAGTTGACAAGAACGCTTTGCAAGAGGTGTTCCTACACAGTATAATATTCAAAAGCAATATTATACGACAATAATAAATTATACGACAATAATAAAACAAAAAAACACTTGGAGGTGTTTATAAGATGAGATTTCAAAAAGCTATAAAGAGGATGATTG
Source organism: Candidatus Woesearchaeota archaeon (assembly GCA_016185875.1). Classification (GTDB taxonomy): domain Archaea; phylum Nanobdellota; class Nanobdellia; order Woesearchaeales; family GW2011-AR4. The sequence goes on from JACPMS010000057.1 coordinate 2,022, forward strand.
CATTAGGTACAGGAGCTATAATGTTAAGCTCACTGGCATCAGCAGCAGTAGATTTGGCTAATTACCCAGCGCCATTCGTGAAGGATGGTAAGTTCAGCGGAGTTCTAGTCGTTGGAGACAAAGCAGCAGCAGAAGACGTTATCGGAATTTCTGACATTGTTTCAAGCTTGCAGTTCGCAGCAACAAAGAAAGTGACAACAACATCAGCAGGAGCTGTTTCAGTTGAAGGCGATGCCTGGAAGATAGGAACATCTACAAAGAAATTAGAGTTAAGTGAAGATTTAACCACAGGCGGTATTAACAGAGAACTATTGAGCAACATAACAACTTTTATTCAAAAAGGAGACTTAAAAGCACTTGACTCAGGCACACTTACAAACAATAAAGCTACATCACCATTCAACCAATATTTATATTTGTTGGGAGGGACAACACAAGCTAACATGGACAGTGGTTATGTTATTTATAGTGAAGATGATGACACAGACACTTCTGCAGATTGGCTCTACTTTAAATCAGGAAGAGAAATAGGAAGGTATTTAATTGAATTCACAACAGCATTAGAAAGCGATGTTGATGACTCAGCTGGTTCATCATCAACAACTGGCTTGTTCTTGACAGACTATCAAGATGTGGATGTTACACTATTTGGCAAGAAATACACAATAGTGACTGCAAAAAGAGTAACAACTGCAGGTAGTGATGTAATACTTACCTTAATGGGCGGAGCAGGAAAAGACAGTTTGATAGAAAAGCAAACAAAGACATACACAATTGGCGGCAAAGATTATGAAGTAACATTGCAGTTCGTTGATGCTGATGAAGCACAGTTTGTCATTAATGGACAAACAACAAGAAAAATGAAGGATGGCGACACAGACAAGCTGGCAGACGGCACAACTGTCGGAGTGACAGATGTCTTGTACCAAGATTATGCTGGAGGTATCCACAGCGCAACATTCTTCATTGGCGCGCAAAAACTGGAGTTAAAGGACACTAATGTAAAGGACCTTGCATCTTCTAATGCCATAAAAGTGGATGACAATACAATTGATGATGCGCTTGTGACAATAGAGGGCACTGACAGCAACAGCACATTTAAGATAAATAGAATTCATATAAACATGAGTGCTGATGATAATTTCTTCGTTCCAGCAGGCGGAAAGCTTAGCGAGGCAATTAAGTCAGCAGGAGGTACATCTGCAGAGCCAGAGGTATTATTCACAAGCAACTGGGACATTGAGTATAGAGGATTGTCAAAAGAAACCACTGAAAAGGTTAAAGTAAGGACAAGCGGCTCAAGCGAATATGATTTAGAGTTTATAGATGGAGATGGTAATAAGGTGAGTGTGCCAATTGCAAAAGCTCCTAGCGGCTCTCAATTAATATTTGGTGAGCAGTCAGGCAGCAGAGCGTTTGTAAACAAGGAGAATAGGACAATTAAGAAAGATGACTACTTTGTTTTGTCTGATAGTACATCTTCTCGTAAAAGAGGAGAAAGGCCATCTTATGTACTTCAATACAAAGGATCTGACAAGGTAACTAATGACAACCCATTGCTTAAGTTCAAAAACTTGGGAAGTTCAAACACAATTGAGCAAACCTATAGCAATAAGACAACATCTGCTACTGTAGGTGGAAGTGGTAACCCATTAACAGAATTAGCAACCTTAAAGGTAGGTGGTTCTGATTTTACAGTCTATAATGCAGACGGGGATCTCCGTAACAATGATTTTGCGCTTGCTATAGACCTTGATGCAAGTGGAGGAATCACATCAGGAAATGTCACACTATTAACACCACTTGTTATAACGACAAAGAGTGGCATGGAGATAAACGTTACAAACGAATCAGGCGGTGATTCTTCTAATGTGGTGTTTGTATCGTTTAGAATCCCAGATGAATCAAGGGATGGCTCAGCAAGGGACAGCACAGAGACGCTTGCAGCAACTCCTATGGGATGGAATATAACAGCAGCTTCAGCAGAGGTGCAAATGACTCAAGACACTGGTGGTTTAAATTTAAATAAGAGAATAAACCTAAGAACACCAAGCGGACAGACAAATATTGCGTATGGTTATGACAGCTATGGTGACTACTACACTTATGAAACACCAACCAACGACCCTCAACAGATTACAATTGAAGTGCCATCAAAGCAAAGATCTCCATTGGTTTACATCACTGCCAAAGGAGCTTCTTTCAGCGAGACTGGAGCATCAACAACAGACGCAGTAACAGTCCAAAGAATTGAAGTTGGAGCTGCAAAGCTTGCTTCAGAAGTGTCTGATGTGAAAGCTCAAAACACCATCTTGGTAGGCGGACCATGCGCTAATACCGCAGCAGCAACAGTAATGGGAAATCCGGCTGATTGCGCAGCAGGCTTCGCACCAGGAGAAGGCAGAATTGAGTTGTTCGAGCACACCAATGGCAATGTGGCAATGCTAGTAGCAGGCTATGGAGCACTAGACACAAGAAATGCAGCACAGGTTGTTGCCAACTACAAAGACTACAAGGCAAACTTCAAGGGAACAAAGGTTGTAGTCAAGAAAGTAAACAACCAGTTGACAGTTGCTGCACCAGTAGCAGCTACTACAACAGCTTAAGGGTTTAAACCCTTTATTTTTTCTTTTTTTAACTTTTAATTTGCTTAGTCTTGAGTACAAAAGCATAGAGAA
>JACPMS010000058.1 GCA_016185875.1 Candidatus Woesearchaeota archaeon
AGAATTTTGAAGCAATGGCAAACAGCGCAATCAACATGCTGAAGGAGCACAAGTTTCTGGTAAAAGACGACAGGATTGTGATTGTTTCTGATGTAAATCCAAGAAAAAATGTTGACACTCTTGAAATAAGGACGATTGATTGAAATGGACATAAAAGAATCTGCATTAAAACTTCATAAAGAAAACAAGGGGAAATTAGCTACCAAATCAAAGGTAAGCGTAAAGACAAAAGAAGACTTGAGCTTGGTTTACACTCCTGGAGTTGCCGAAGTCTGCAGGGAAATTGCTGCAGATAAAAGCGCTATTTATGATTATACAATGAAATCAAATTCTGTTGCTGTTGTTACTGATGGAAGCGCTGTGCTTGGCCTTGGCAATATTGGAGCAGAAGCTTCATTGCCTGTAATGGAAGGCAAATGCGTTCTTTTCAAGGAACTGGCTGATATAGATGCATTTCCAATCTGCATAAAAACTCAGGATGAAAATGAGATAATAAACATTGTAAAGAACATAGCTACTGTTTTTGGCGGAATTAATCTTGAAGACATATCAGCGCCAAGATGCTTCAAAATAGAAGAGGCACTGCTTGACATTGGGATTCCTGTCATGCATGACGACCAGCACGGCTCTGCGATTGCAATTCTTGCTGCACTGATGAATGCTGCAAAGGTTGTAAACAAAAGAATAGACGACTTAAAGGTTGTTATTAACGGGGCAGGAGCTGCTGGAACAGCAATAGCAAAACTATTGCTTTGCATGGGGCATAGACAAAAACATATGCACTTCTGTGAAGGAGATAATAGTCTGCGACAGCAAAGGCATTATTTACGATGGAAGAGCTGATTTGAATGAGTTTAAGGCACAATTGGCAAAAGCCACAAACAGGGCTAAAAGAAAAGGCAATTTGAAAGATGCCTTGGATGGAGCTGACGCTTTCATAGGAGTATCAACTGGAAATTTGCTTAAGGCTGATGATTTAAGAAGCATGAACAAGGAAGCCATCATTTTTGCAATGGCTAACCCTGTGCCGGAAATTATGCCGCAGGAAGCAAGCAAGGTTGCTGCTGTTGTAGGCACTGGAAGAAGCGACTTCCAAAACCAAATCAACAATTCATTGGTGTTTCCAGGCGTTTTCAGGGGAGCTCTTGATGCAAAGGCAGTCTTGATTAACAACGAGATGAAGATAGCTGCTGCGCATGCACTTGCAAATTGCATAAATCCAGCAAGCGACAGAATTTTGCCGTACACATTAGACAAGCAAGTCGCTCAAAAAGTGGCAGAAGCTGTAAAAAATGCTGCGATAGAAACTGATGCCGTTAGAAAATAATTTTATTATTGTTTTTTAACCCTTAAACCAAATATTTAAAAACTACTTCTTTTCCTTGTTTGATGATGCCAAACAATAATATGCCCAGGAACATGTATGATGTTGTGATAATAGGCGCTGGCTGCGCTGGATTGGGAGCAGCAATGTATGCCGGCAGGCTTAATATGAAAACTTTGATTATAGCCGATAACATAGGCGGCACTATTACTCTTACTGATGTGGTTGAAAACTATCCTGGCTTCATAAGGCTGACTGGACAGGAACTGGCAGACAACCTGAGAAAACATGCAGAAGACTATAAAATTGAGAAGGAAGAGGCAAAAGTTACTAAGATAAGGAAGGAGCATGGCTGCTTTTTTGTTGAGACAAATGAAAAAAAGGTTCACGAATCAAAGACAATAATCTTTGCAACAGGCACAGAATGGCGCAAGCTTAACATTCCAGGCGAAAAAGAATTTGCGAGTAAGGGAGTGCACTATTGCGCCCTGTGTGACGGGGCAATTTATCAAAACAGGGTTGTTGCAGTTGTTGGAGGGGGCGACAGCGCTGCAAAAGAGGCATTATTATTGTCTCAGTATGCCAGCAAAGTCTATGTTATTGTAAGAGGGGACAAGCTGAGGGGCGAACCTATCAATAATGACAGGGTTGCAAAAAACCCTAAAATTGAAGTTGTAACTAATGTGAATGTCAGGGAAATAGCAGGAGACAAAGTTGTAAAAGGAATCAAATTGGACAAGCCGGTTAATGGAAACACCACCTTAAACTTGGATGCTGTTTTTGCTGCTATAGGGCATATTGCATTGTCGCAGCTTGCAAAAGATGCAGGAGTTTCAACAAATGAAAAAGGAGAGGTGATGATTGACAGGGAATCCAAAACAAATGTGCCGGGTTTTTTCGCAGCAGGCGATGTTTGCGATACCCATTTCAAGCAGGCCATTACAGGAGTAAGCGAAGGGGTGACTGCCGTTTATTCAGCGTACACTTATATCAATGAAAATGAATTTATCTGCCCAGTTGGCAACGAGGATTTGATGGTTAAGGTTGAGAACAAGAAAAAGAAATAAATGATTTTAATATATAAAGTTAATTAATGAAGAAGGGTTGAATAAGATTTTGTCGCCAGAAGAAATGACACAGCCGAAAGAGCCTGATAAGGAGATGATATTTAAGATTAAGAATAATGATAATTATAGGAGGATTTTGGAGAATTTGTGAAATTATAAATTTTAATTTTTTGGATTAAAAATTTACACGAATGCATTCTCTATGTTCTTCTGGTGTCATCATCCTTCCTCGTTCTAAACTAACAGCTTCTAAACTAGTAATCAAATGAGCATTTCTATTGAATAAATTTTCCATTACGTAAAAAAGAGCCAGTCCTTGATGATTCGTCATAGCATTACGAGTTAAAGGCGTATTTTCTCCCAAATGTTTTTTCATACTCTTTCTAACATCTTCATCTCTTACCATTGCAGTAGCGATATCTACTAATTGAACCTCAAATTCCGTTTGGTAGGTCCCTAACGGTTTTACTTTTTTTGTTAAGTCCCCAATTTTTGTTTCTAATGAATCCGCAACGTGACCAGCAATAAGCCCTCTCATTTCATCGGATTCAAACATTCCTGCTAGCATTCGTAAATACTCCCTCTCTGTTACTCCGCCACTTAAATGTGTCCTCAAGCCCGATAATTTTTTTCTTACTCTATGCTCTTGTCCAACGGATTGCCTAACATCAGCTGCAAATGATTTGACTGCATTCTCAACATAATCTCGCAAAGAAGGTCGCCCTCTTTGTGCTTCTTTCATCATTTGAGCAACAATAAGTCTGTCATCTAAAACAGGTTTACCGAGACCACGATCAAACAAATAAAAGTTAACTGGATATCCAGCACCATAATCAGTATCTCTCCTTATTCTTGCTGCCTTTCCATCTTTTTCAGCAACAATTTCAAGAGGATATAAAACTTCATTTGTAGTACTAAAATATTTTAATTTGGTTGGCTCATATCTAAATCCTATTTTTAATGCACTGCCATCTTGAAGTTCGATATCCAATTTCCCTTGTTTAAAATCTAGTTCGTAAGTAGGGCTTTGGTTATCCATTTTATGAGTAGAATGAATATATTATTTAAAAACTTTTCGCTACTTTAGAGTTAAAAATTTTGCTTTAGTGAGCACTTAATTATTTGCTAGGAGAAATAGGATATGTGATATACTTTCTAAAACCAGCATAGAGAATAAGATGCACGAATAGATTCAAAGAAACTCAAACCAACACCTTTAAAAACAACCAAAAAATCCCACAAACAATAATGTCACGCCCAAAAATCTCAATCATTGGAGCAGGCAATGTAGGGGCAACAACAGCGCACTGGATTGCTTCAAAAGAGCTTGGAGATGTTGTTATTCTGGATATAGTTGAAGGAATGCCACAGGGAAAGGGCTTGGACTTGCTTGAAGCAGCGCCTGTGGAAGGCTTTGACGTTGATGTAAAGGGAACCAACAATTACGAGGATACAAAAAATTCTGACATTGTTGTTGTGACATCTGGTGTGCCTAGAAAGCCAGGCATGAGCAGGGATGACTTGATTTCAATAAACGCCAAGATTGTGAAGGAAGTTACTGAAAATGTGGTTAAACACTCGCCAAACTGCATTTTAATTGTTGTCACAAATCCTTTGGATGCAATGGTATTTGTTGCCTCTGAAGTGAGCAATTTCCCAAAGCATAGAGTAATAGGAATGGCTGGAATTCTTGATTCAACAAGGTTCAGGACATTCATTGCAAAAGAGCTTGATGTTTCTGTTGAGGATGTTGATGCTATGGTGCTTGGAGGCCATGGTGATTCAATGGTGCCATTGCCGAGATACTCGACTGTGAACGGAATCCCGATAACTGAACTTATGCCTCAAGAAAGAATAAATGCATTAGCGGAGAGGACTAGAAAAGGCGGGGAAGAAATTGTAAATTTATTAAAAACAGGCTCTGCATTTTATGCTCCTGGGGCAGCAGTTGCAGAAATGGTTGAAGCAATCTTGAAGGACAAAAAAAGAATCTTGCCATGCGCTGCCTACTGCAATTCAGAATATGGTGTTGGAGGCTATTTTGTAGGGGTTCCTGTAAAATTGAGCAGAAAAGGCGTTGAAAAAGTAATTGAATTAAAGCTTACAGACGAGGAAAAAGATGCTTTTAGAAAGTCTGTGGAGCATGTTAAAAGCTTGGTGGCAACAACTGAAAAATATCTATAAAATATTCAAAATATTTTTAAAATAAATTGAATTTTTGCATTTAGTGGGAGACTTGCTTGAGGGTATAATCAAATCAATCACTCGGAGCGGAAATAGAGTGGAGTTCCAGTTTAAAAGAGACGCGATAATGTCTGAAGTTTCAGGCATGGTCTCAAATTTATTATCGCAGTATTTTTCAGAATTCTCTGACACACCATATTATCCCAACTTTGGGACAATTGAGCTTAAAAGAGGTCGTGGAGATTATGACTATGTAGTAAAGGGATATGACCCTGATAATAAAGTACTCTCCAAGAATATATCAGAGGAAGATGGAATTGCTTTAGGTTTTATAAAAGTTAGAGCCAGTGGCGACAAATTATTATCACGTATTGTAACAATCCAGATGAGGACAAAAGAGTCTTTGGGACAGAGATTTTGCATCGATTACCCACTTTCAAAAGAAGTTGCACAAAAATTTATGGTATATGCAGCAATTCATAGTGGACCGCATAAACATTCTCAGTATCCTTTACCTACTCAACACCGCTAAATTTAAATACTATCAAATTCCAATCTATGTTTTGGGGGTGAATTATGGAACAAGCCGAGGAAATGAAAGTCGGGAAGGTAACGCACTTCTTTACCAAAATAGGAGTTGCTGTGATAGAGATTACAGACGGCAGCGTAAAATCAGGCGACGAGATACACATAAAGGGGCACACAACTGACTTCAGGCAGAAAGTTGGCTCTATGCAGATAGAGCATGATAAGATTGAGATGGCAGAGCCTGGACAGTCAATTGGAGTCAAGGTAAGCGAGCCGGTAAGGGCCAATGACTTGGTTTACAAGGCAGTTTAGATTATTTATTTCGCAATTTCTGAATGTTTTTTAATTAAATGCTTGAATACAATCGGCGCTAAAAATGTGCTCAGCAGAGCCATTGCAATTATTGCCGTGAACACATCCACATTTATCACCCCTTTGTTAAGGGCAAGGGTTGCTATGACAATCTCTGTGTCGCCTTTTGGAATAACGCCCCAGCCAACAATAAAGCCCTCTGTGAAAGTGCCCTTGCTTAGCACAACACCGATTACTGTGCCCAGAAGTGTCCCTGCAATATCTATGAATGTCAGGACAGCCACCAGCATAAGGTTGGAGGGCAATGTGCCAAGGTTGGTATTAAGCCCGACATTCACAAAAAACAACGGTATGAGCAAGCCAAAAGATATGATGTGGATAGAATGGGATATCTCATTTTTTCTCCATGGCTTGCGATCAGCTCCTGTCAGCAGTGTCTGCCTTACAAGGATTCCTGCAATCAGCGCCCCTATCAGCGAGCCTATGCCAAAAAGCTCGGAAAGGTAGGACATCAAAAGAACTATAATCAACGCTCCCATGAAAAGGGCTGATTTTGACTTTTCCTTTTCAAATATTCTCAGTGCAAACGGTATCAGTGAAATCCTTGATATTATGACAATAGCAACAAAAATCAGGATATCAAATACAAGCTTCTGAAACTTTACTTGGCCCAAAACTACTGAGTGGAACACAACCAAAATGAAGCTGATGAGCAGCAGCTCAAAAACATCATCAACAGTGCCTGAAGCTATTATTAGGTTTCCTATCCTGCTCTTCAAAAGCTTTAGCTCTTCAAGAATGTCAAGCGAAATGGCTTGAGAGCTTACAGCCACAGAAATGCCAAGTATCAATGATGTTGAATTATTGAAATGAAACAGGAATCTGCCAGCAATAAATCCTGCAGCTAATGGAATCAATGTATTGAAGATTGCTATCAAGGAAGACTCCTTGAAGTTCTTCCTGAACTGCTTGAGGTTTATCTCCAACCCTACAAAAAAGAACAGCAGGATTATGCCTATATTTGTTATAAATGAGAAAATTGAGAGTATCTCGTTAGTGAAGAGCAAACTTTTTATAAGAGGGATGCCAAGCACTACCCCAGCCAGTATCTGGCCAATGACCCTTGGCAGTCCAAAATGCCTGAAAATTTCTGAAATGATGTATGCAAGAAGCAGCGCAATAAGGGTCACAAGCAGGGCATTTGCCATTTCTTGATTTCAATTAAATCATGAGTATATATAATTTTTTATTTTATTTATAGTAAAGGACACAAATTTTTATACATAAATATGTCCTTTACTTATTACGAACGGACAACTATTGTATAATTATTTTTGTCCGTGAGTATAGTTAAATTTTGTTTTTGCAATATTCAGTTTAAGATAATCTTTTACTTCTTCATCTGTCAGCTGCGGAAAGCTGTCATAAAACTGGCTGATTGAGAAGAACAAATTTGTTGAATGCAGGCAGGCAAACTCAAAGCCCTTTATTTTTCCGGCAAAGTCTGCAGGGGCTACAGGAACAGCAAGGATTATTTTTTTTGGCTTCTGGGACCTGATATAGCTTATTGTAGCCATTGCTGTAAATCCAGTTGCAATGCCGTCATCTGCCAATATCACAATCTTGTTTCTTAAATTTTGCAGTTGATAGCTTCCTTTGTAAGCTTTGTACCTTCTTTCTATTTCCCTGCCAATTTCTCTTGTTTTTTCTTTAATATAACCCCTGGAAATATTATAAATCCCTATTGTTTCTTCATTCAGCATGACTTTCTTGTCAGGGCTGACAGAGCCGATTGCAAATTCATCATCATCAGGCAAGCCGATTTTTTTAGTCACTATAACGTCTAATTTTAAATTCAAGAATTTTGCAATTTCATAGCCAACTTCAACACCGCCTCTTGGGATGGCTAATACAATCCCATCTTTGCTGTTTTTATATTTTTTAAGATGTTCCGCTAATTTAACCCCAGCTTCTTTACGATTTTTGAAGTGCATTTTTTTATCATTCATTCTTTGATATTTATATTTTTGTTATTTTTTTCCCAAAAACCAATAAATTTTAAAACAATACATTTTTACTCGCTAATATGCCTACAGACAAAGAAATTAAAAAGGATTTCAAGGCAAAGGCCTCGAAAGAGCCTGACAAGTATTATGC
>JACPMS010000061.1 GCA_016185875.1 Candidatus Woesearchaeota archaeon
AAAGGTTTATATAGTTAAGAGTTCTAAAAACTATAGATTTTGGTGGCTTTTTATCCACGGTAAATTTAAGATTTGGTAATTCACAATATAATCCAAAGTAAGGCATAAAACTAGGAATTGGGATATTGTTGATTTTGACAATTTAATGGCAAAAGCGTTTATTGGAGTTGCCCTATTGTCAAGGCAAACAGTAATCAAAAGATTAACTAAAGGATAACATTACGAAAAAAACTCATTAAAATAAAATTCAATAAAAATAACAAAAACTTGAATAAATTAAAAAATAAAATTAAAATGGAACAAAAACAAGAAATCCAACCAAATCAAACTCAAGAGCCAAAGCCAGAAGAATCAAGCTATGAGGCAAAGGATATTCAAGTTTTAGGAGGCTTGAGTGCTGTAAGGAAAAGGCCTGCAATGTATATTGGTAGCACAGATGCAAAAGGGCTGCATCACCTTGTTTACGAGGCAGTTGACAACTCAATTGACGAGGCATTGGCAGGGTTCTGCACCAAGATTTCTGTTGTAATGCACAAAGACGGCTTTATAGAAGTGGCTGACAACGGAAGAGGAATTCCTGTTGACATGCATCCAAAAATGAACAAGCCTGCTGTTGAGGTTGTAATGACAAAGCTGCATGCAGGAGGAAAATTTGACAAGAAAGTCTACAAAGTCAGCGGGGGCCTGCATGGTGTCGGAATTTCTGTGACAAATGCGCTGTCAAAAGAGCTTGTTGTTGAAGTCAGGAGAAATAGCAAGATATACCAGCAGAAATACAGCTATGGAAAGCCGACAACAGAGCTAAAAATAACAGGCGATGTTGACATAAAGGACACAGGCACAGCTGTAAAATTCCTGCCTGACGAGCAGATTTTCTCAACAACAGAGTTCAGCTTCGAAATTTTATCAAGCAGGCTAAGGGAGCTTGCATTCCTAAACAAGGGAGTAAGAATAATCATAGAGGATGAAAGGGCTGGCAAGAAAAATGAATTTCACTATGATGGGGGCATTGTATCTTTTGTTGAATACCTGAACAAAAACAAGAATCCGTTGCACAAGGTAATCTATTTCAGCAAAGAGAAGAATGGCGTGCAGCTTGAGTACGCTTTGCAGTACAACGACGGCTACAATGAAAATGTCTTCTCTTTTGCCAATACCATCAACACTTATGAGGGAGGAACCCATTTGATTGGGTTCAAGACTGCGTTGACAAGAATCATGAACAATTATGCAGAAAAGAACAAGATAAAAGGCATCAAGCTTTCAAGCGAAGACACAAGAGAAGGATTGACAGCTGTTATTTCTATCAAGGTTCCAGAGCCCCAGTTTGAAGGACAGACAAAAACAAAGCTTGGCAATTCCGAAATAAAAGGACTGGTTGACAGCATTGTCAATGACTCCTTAAGCTCATATCTTGAGGAAAATCCGCAGATTGCAAAAACAATTATTTACAAATGCATTAATGCAGCCCATGCAAGGGAAGCGGCGCAGAAAGCTCGCGAATTGACACGAAGAAAAGGCGCTTTAAATCATGGCTCTCTGCCTGGCAAGCTTGCAGACTGCTCTGAAAGAGATCCTCAAAAATGCGAGCTGTTCATCGTGGAAGGAGATTCAGCCGGGGGGAGCGCAAAGATGGGCAGAAACCGTCAATTCCAGGCAGTGCTGCCTTTAAGAGGAAAGATACTGAATGTTGAAAAAGCCCGCCTGAACAAGATTTTTGAGAATGAGGAAATAACAACAATGGTGACTGCAATAGGAACAAGTGTCGGGGAGGAATTTGACATAACAAGAGCAAGGTACCACAAGCTTGTGATAATGACTGATGCTGATGTTGACGGCAGCCATATAAGAACATTGCTTTTGACGTTCTTCTACAGGCATATGCATCCGTTGATAGAAGCAGGCTATGTGTATATTGCCCAGCCGCCTTTGTATAAGGTGACAAAAGGCAAGATGCTGAAATATGTTTACAACGATGAAGAATTAAACAGCCTATTGAAGGAAACCGGAAGAGATGAGGTAAACCTGCAAAGGTATAAGGGGCTAGGAGAGATGAATCCCCAGCAGTTATGGGAAACAACAATGGACTCAAATAACAGGACAATGCTGCAGGTTACACTCCAAGACGCTGTAGAGGCTGACAAAATGTTCACCCTGCTCATGGGAGACCAGGTAGAGCCAAGAAGGAAGTTTATCGAGCAGCATGCAAAGGAAGTTGTTAATCTGGATGTTTAATCAAATCTTTTATATCCCGTTTTAAAAATTCAATCCGTCGCTTCGCGACAAAATTTAGTGCTCAGCCTCGCTGACTGCCACACGCTCGGCTTCGCCAATTTATTTTTCGTGCCATCGAAGATGGTACAATTTTTGGTCAAACTTTTTCGCAAAAAGTTTGTCGGTGTCAACGGACGAAACCGTTGAAACATAAACCTTTATAAATTGCCTTATTTTCCTGAAATTGAAATAAAAATGCCGGAACAAGTCGTAAAATTAAAGAAAAAGCAATGGTGTCCGATTATTGCGCCAAAGCAGTTTGATAATGCTGTTATAGGGGAGACTTTGGTGTACGAGCCGCAGCAGATGCTAGGCAAGACATTAAGCCACAGCTTGATGAACCTTACAAATGACACCAAAAGGCAGAATATCAGCATTCATTTCAAGGTTGTTGAGATTGAGGGGAGCAATGCAAAAACAAGCATTACAGGCTACCAGATAATACCTTCAACTGTGAAAAGGTTTGTCAGGCGCAACAGCGAGAAGATGGACATATCATTTACTTGCGAAACCAGCGATAATTTCTTTTTGAGGGTCAAGCCGCTGGTTATAACAAGAGGGGAAGTAAAGGGCTCCATTGCAGCAAAGCTCAGGAACAACATTACAAGCTATCTTGCGAAAACAATCAAAAAGATGACTTATGAAGAGATTCTTAACGAGCTGATCTCCCATAAGCTGCAGGACACGATGAGGGCAGGCTTAACAAAGATATACCCGTTAAAAGTGTGCGAAATAAGGTATTTGGGAATTGAAGCAAGGGAAAAGCCCCAACAAGTTGAGGCTGAAGCCCAAGAGCAACAGTAACAACATATAAAAACTAGCAATTGATACTTTTTCTTTATAGCCCCGTAGTGTAGCGGTCAATTCCCTGAAAAAGGGAGACGTAGCATAGGGCCCTCTGGTTGCAGGGACATGGAATCTCAAAGATTCCTCGCGAGTAACTGCAATAGAAAGGCTCTGACGGCAGTTCGAAAGTCTTTGGCGCGAAATTCTGCCCGGGGCTATCTTACAATTTTCATCATGATACAACAAAAATCAAAGCTTAAATGAAAACCCTAATCGCGCAAGGAGCAGAGGCAAGGCTATTTTTGGAAGATAATGAAATATTAAAAAATCGATTTAAAAAATTGTATAGGATTAAGGAAATTGATGAAAAGCTGAGAGGCTCCAGGACAAGAAGGGAAGCAAAAATACTGCAAAAACTCGAGGCTATAGATTTTCCAGCTCCAAAATTGATCAAAAACGATGAAAAAGAAAATTTGGTTATTGAAAAAATACATGGGAAATTGGTAAAAGATGTTTTGGAAAAATCCGATTACAAAAAATTGTGCAGTGAAATCGGGCAGAAAATTGGAGTTCTTCATAACAACTCAATTATTCATGGAGATTTGACAACATCAAATATGATATTAAACAAGAAAATTTACTTTATAGATTTTGGACTGTCATTTTTTTCAGAAAAAGCAGAGGACAGGGCAGTTGACTTGCATCTGCTGATGGAAGGGCTTGAGTCAAAGCATTATAGGGTATGGGAAGGCTGCTTTAAGTGCGCTATTGACGCTTATAGAAAAGAAGCAAAAAAGAGCCAAGAAACCTTGAAGAGGCTTGGAATTGTGGAAAAAAGAGGAAGATACCGTGCCAAAAAAGGAAGTTAAAGCGATTCTTTTTGATTTGGATGGTGTATTAGTTGATTCTATTGATGCTTGGTATTATACATATGACGATATAATCAGATATTTTAAGGCCAAGCCAATGCCAAAAAAAGAATTCAAAAATATTTTTGGGAACACCATAGAAGCCAATGTTAGGAGGATAGTAAAAATAACAACAAAAGAAGCAAACAGACTTGCAATAAAATATTTCAGCAAAAATTACAAATATGTCAAGATTTTTCCGCAAACAAAAAGTGTTCTTAAAAAGCTTTCAAACAGCAAAGCGAAAATTGCCCTGATAACAAACACCCCCAACAAAATATTAAATTTAGTCCTGAAACATCACAAAATAAAAAAATATTTTAATGCCATTGTGACGATTGATGACGTGAAAAAAGGAAAGCCAGCTCCAGATATGGCGTTGAAGGCGTGCAGATTATTAAGGGTAAAGCCAGAAAACACGATTTTGGTCGGAGACACAAAAAATGACATGCTTGCCGGCAAAAGGGCTGGATGCATTACTGTCGGATACAAAACAAAGGGGGATTATAGGATAGATAATCTTGAGTCTATAACAAGGTTTTTAAACTAAAATCCAAATAGGAGTTAAAATGAACCTTCAATTGCCAAAAGGAACGCGAGACTTTTCTCCAGAAGAGAAAATACTGATGGACAAGATAGTTGGAACTCTAAAAGAAGTCTTTGGGCTTTATGGGTATGCTCCTTTGGACACCCCAATTCTTGAAAAATTTGATGTTTTGGCTTCAAAGTATGCAGGCGGAACTGAGATATTAAAAGAAACATTCAAGCTTAAGGACCAAGGCAGCAGAGAGCTTGGCTTGAGGTATGACTTGACAGTCCCTCTTGCTAGATATGTGGGCATGAACCCCAATATAAAAATGCCCTTTAAGAGATATCAAGTCGGAGAAGTCTTTAGGGATGGCCCTGTTGCATCTGCACGATACAGGCAGTTCCTGCAATGCGATGTTGATGTTGTCGGCTCTGCTTCAATGGCTTCAGATGCTGAGCTGATTGCATTGATTTATGCCGCATTCTGCAAGCTTAATCTTGAAGTTGTAGCCAAGTTTAACAATAGGAAACTGTTAAATGACATTTTGGATTACTGCGGCACTGACAAAAGCAATCAAGAGGCTGTTATTTTATCCATTGACAAATTGGAAAAATTTGGGGTTAATGTTGTAAAGAATGAGCTGAGAGAGCAGAAAATTGAAGATAAAAAAATCAGCAAAATAATTGACATAATCAGCATTAAAGGGAATAACCAGCAAAAGATAAATCAATTAAAAAATATATTAAAAAAATCCGAAGGATTAGATGAAATTGGGCAATTATTGGAGTATTTGAAAAGCCTCGGCTTTGAGGCTGAATTTGATGTTTCCCTTGCAAGGGGGCTTGCTTACTATACTGGAACTGTGATTGAAGCATTTTTGAAAAATAGCAATGTAAAGAGCTCTGTTTGCGCTGGCGGAAGGTACGACAGCATGATAGGAGCTTTTCTGGAAAAAGGGAATTATCCGGCAGTCGGAGTAAGCTTTGGAGTTGACAGGATTTACGATGCATTATCTGAAAAACAGGCAGCAAAACAAAAAACTAACACTCAAGTCTATATAATCCCAATCAAAACCCTGAATGAAAGCATGAAAATAGCGCAGCAGTTAAGGGATGCTGGCATTAACGCTGACATTGATTTAATGGAAAGAGGCCCAAGCAAAAATCTTGAGTATGCGAATTCTTTAGGGATTCCTTACGTTGTTTTTGTCGGAAAAAAGGAATTAGAGCAGGATAAAGTAAAGCTGAGGGATATGAAAACAGGGAAAGAAGAAATGTTAACCACAAAAGAAGTAATAAAAAAACTTAAACTTTAGTCAAAACAATAACCTCTCCTTCATCATCAATCAAAACAGAATGCTCTGCCTGTGTCACAATGCCTTTGTTTGCCTCAGCCAAGGGAGGAAACTGGTGTATCATGCCGAGCTGTGCCAACTCTCTTAATGCAAAGTTTGCCTTTGCCCCGAATTTTCTTGTGAGCCATCTTTTTGCAAAAGGCAGCCCCTCATAAGTTTCTATCTCCCTTAAAACTTCCCTTGTTATCGGGCTTCTCACAGGCTTTTTATGCTCGAGCATGAATACTGTCGCCAATCCGCTTTCATGAACAACCCCGGAGCCAGTTGTTGCAAAAGGCTCGACTGCAAAAGCCATTCCTTTGCTCAGCCTTGCCTTATCGCCATTGTCAATATTTGGAACAGTAGGCTTTGTGTGGATATTGTACAAATACAGCCCATGCCCTGAAAGATTTCTTACAGGATTGCAGCCATAACTTGATATCGTGTCATTGATTACTTTTCCAATCTGCCTCAGTTCAACTCCAACCTGAATAATTTTAACTGCCTCTTCAAGCGCCTTTTGAGCAGCCTTAACCATATCAGCGTATTTTCCAGACAAGTCAATGGTGTAGGCATTGTC
>JACPMS010000054.1 GCA_016185875.1 Candidatus Woesearchaeota archaeon
AGCCCAAGATTTCTCGATGCGATATCCATTAATTGATGGTCAAGGCAATTGGGGTTCGATCGATGGGGATAGTGCCGCTGCAATGAGGTATTCAGAATGCCGCTTAACAAAACTTGCAGAAGAAATGCTTGAAGATATTGATAAAAGAACAGTAAGATTTATTCCAAATTTTGACAACAGCGTTACAGAGCCGATTGTCTTGCCTTCAAAACTTCCTAATCTTCTGGTTAATGGAAGCTCCGGAATTGCAGTCGGGATGGCTACAAACATTCCGCCTCATAACATTGGAGAGGTAATTGATGCTGTAATCAAGCAAATAGATAACACTAACTTAAGCATTGAAGAGATAATGGGCATTATTCAAGGGCCTGACTTCCCAACAGGGGCATTGATATGCGGCAGGCATGGAATAAAAGAAGCTTACTCAACTGGCAAAGGCAAGATTCTTGTGAGGGCAAAAACAAGCATCGAGCAAAGCAAAAACAAGTCAGTGATTATCGTAAGCGAAATCCCGTTTATGGTCAATAAGTCGGAACTCCTGGAGGAAATAGCGGATCTTGTCAGCGATAAGAAAATTATCGGCATTTCTGATTTAAGGGACGAAAGCGACAGGCACGGGATAAGGGTTGTCATTGAACTCAAGAAAGATGCAGACTCAGGCGTTGTGCTTAACCAGCTATTCCAGCACACAAGAATGCAGACAACATTTGGCATAATAATGCTTGCGCTTGTCAACAACGAGCCAAAAGTACTGAACATAAAGCAGTTAATCCACTACTACATAGGGCACAGAAAAGATGTAGTAAGAAAAAGAACTTTGTTTGATTTAAACAAGGCGCAGACAAGAGCCCATATTCTTGAGGGCTTGATAGTGGCATTGGCCAACATAAACAATGTCATTAAGTTGATCAAGGACAGCGAGTCAGTGGAAACTGCAAAAGAGGCATTAACATCAAGCTTTAATCTGACAAATGAGCAGGCTGTTGCAATCCTTGAAATGAGGCTTCAAAGGCTGACTTCTTTGGAGCAGGAAAAGATAAGGCAGGAGCACAGCGATTTATTAAAATTAATTGAGGAATTAAAATCGATATTGTCAAATCCCCAAAAAATACTGGACATAATAAAAAGCGAGCTAAAGGAATTAAGAGACAAATACAATGATAAAAGAAGAACCCAGATTATAGAGCTTGAAAACGCAGAGCTTGAATGCAGAGCTTGAAACCGAGGACCTGATAAAAGACGAGGAAATGGCGATAACAATAACAAATTCCGGCTACATCAAGAGATTGCCGCTGCAAACCTACAAGCTTCAGCATCGTGGAGGAAAAGGGGTGATAGCAACTGCAACAAAAGACGAGGACATTGTAAAGGACATTTTTGTTGCAAGCACGCATTCCTACATCCTTTTCTTTACAAACAAAGGAAAAGTGCACTGGATTAAGGTTTATAATCTGCCTGAAGCCAGCAGGCAAGCAAGAGGCAAAGCCATTGTGAACCTTCTTGAGCTACAGAATGATGAAATTGCCACAGCCTTTGTGCCTGTAAGGAATTTCGACAGCCAAAGCTATCTTATCATGTCTACAAAAAAAGGCACTGTCAAGAAAACAGAGCTTATGGCTTACAGCAATCCCAGAAGGCATGGAATTGTGGCAATAACGCTTGAGCAAGGAGACGAATTGATTAATGTTGAGCTGACAGATGGAAACCAGCAGATTATTTTAGCAACCAAGAATGGAAATGCTGTAAGGTTTGAAGAGCGAAATGTCAGGCCTACTGGAAGGTCTGCGCAGGGGGTCAGAGGAATAAGCCTGAAGGACAATGATGAAGTCATAGGCATGGTTGTCGCATCTGATGAAAAGTCTCTGCTCAGCGTTACGGAAAACGGCTATGGAAAAAGAACTCCAATCTCAGAATACAGGCTCATCAACAGAGGAGGCTCAGGGGTCATCAGTATACAGTGCAGCGAAAGAAACGGCAAAGTTGTTTCAATATGCCCTGTGGCAGAAAATGACGACATTATTTTCATAAGCAAGAACGGCATTATAATAAGAGTGCCTGCAACTGACATTTCTGTGATTGGAAGAAACACGCAAGGAGTCAGGATAATGAAACTGGAAGAAAATGACAAGGTTGTGGCTGCTGTGAAGGTAGCAAGAGAGAATAACGGAAATTGATTTGACAACCCAAATCTTTTTATAGCAATATAAGTTGATTTCTGCTTATGAAAAATGTTAAAATGATATTAAATCAAGCGCTGAAAGAAATACAGCCTGACAAGAATTATGAGAAAGAAATATTTGAAAAACTGAACCTTATCATTAAAAAAATCAACCAGAACCAAAAAAATATCAAGGCAATTTTAGGAGGCTCTGGGGCCAAAGGCACCTGGCTGAAGACGTTTGATGCCGATATCTTTGCCTTATTCAGCTATAAAAAATTCAAGGACAGGAGCGACAAATTGTCAGACATTCTGGAAAAAACGCTGAAGAAAAAATTCAGCAATGTTATCAGGCTGCATGGCTCTAGAGACTATTTCCAGATAAGGCAGAACAATTTTACTTTTGAAATAGTTCCAATCCTGAAAATACAGAAGGCAGAGCAGGGGAAGAACATAACTGATGTCAGCCCCTTGCATTCAAAGTGGGTTCTAAAACACAAAAAACTCGTTCACGAGATGAAACTCACAAAGCAGTTTTGCCAGGCTCAAAATGTTTACGGCGCAGAAAGCTACATAAGGGGATTTTCAGGGTACGTATGTGAAATCCTGACAGCCTATTACGGCTCTTTTCTGAATTTGCTCAAAAATGCAGCCAGATGGAATGAAAGAGTCGTTGTTGATGTGCAAAGATACTACAAAGGCAAAGATGTCTTTAAATTAGTCAATACATCAAAACTTATATCTCCATTAATAGTCATCGACCCTGTGCAGAAAGACAGGAATGCTGCGGCAGCCTTAAGCACGGAAAAATTTGAAGCTTTCAAAAAGGCTGCAAGGGAATTTTTGAAAAAACCATCCAAGGAATTTTTTGCCAAGAAGGATTTAAAGTTATTGTTTCTATTAGATAAGAGAAAAAATACACAACTAATAACAATCAAAGCAAAACCTTTGAGTGGAAAGATAGACGTTATAGGCACTAAATTATTGAAGGTTTATGAATTTTCAATAAATGAATTGAACAAGCATGATTTCAAAATAATAAAGAAAGGGTGGGAATGGGGCAAGAAGAATGACGCAATATTCTATTTTTTGTTTGATAAAAAAGAGTTGCCAAAAGCCATTGAAATTGAAGGGCCTCCGCTTAAGATAAAGCAGCATGTTGAAAATTTCAAAAAAATACATAAGAAAACACACATAAAAAATAATAAAATATTTGCTGCAGAGCGAAGAAAATTCACAAAACCAGAAGAGTTGTTAAAAAACACAATAAAAAGCCACTTTGTTAAAGAAAGGGTTAAATCAATACAAGCCAATATTCTCTAAAATGCAAGCAGTAATACTGGCAGCAGGAAAGTCAACAAGAACTTACCCATTGACACTTACAAAGCCCAAGCCGCTGCTCAAGGCTGCAAACAAAACGCTGCTTGAGCACAATCTGGACAATTTAAATGGAATAGTAAGCAAAGCAATTCTTGTGGTCGGCTACAAAAAAAACCTGATAAAAAAACACATCGGCAATAAATACAAGAACATCAAAATAAAATATGCTGAGCAAAAGCAGCATCTTGGGACAGGCAACGCGCTGTTAGCTGCGGAAAAGCACATTAAAAATGAATTTATTTCCTTATATGGCGATGATATATACTCCAAAGCGGACTTTAAAAGCGTTTTAAGGAATAAATATTCAATTTTAACTAAAAAAGTGGAAAATCCTGAAATATTCGGGGTTGTAATGGAAAAAAATAATATCCTAACTGGCATTGTTGAAAAACCGCAAAGGCATATTTCAAATCTGGTTAATACGGGCTTATACAAGCTTGACAAAAAAATTTTTGCAATAATCAGGAAGCTTAAGAAATCAAAAAGGGATGAGTATGAATTGACAGATGCGATGCAAAATCTGGCGAAAGAAGAAAATATCTACTGCGTTAATTCCAGAGGCTGGATTCCAATAGGCTATCCTTCGGATTTATTAAAGGCTGACAGGATATTGAGGGGAAACAGAAATATTATAGGCAAAAATTCAAAAATAAACGGGTATGTGGAGAATTCGAGCATTGGAAGCAGCTGCATAATAAGCGGGATTGTAAAAAATTCCATAGTAATGGACAAAACAGTTATAGGCAACAAGTCTATTGTTGAAAATTCCGTTATCGGAGAAAATGCGCATATAAGCGGAAAAGTAACGAACTCTGTAATAGCAGACAATGCAAAACTGAAAAATGTTGTCGCAAAAAACTGCAAAATATCACCGAATAAAAACATTAAAAACAAAACCATAGGGCATGATGCTTGATGATTGTTGAAAAAATTGTCGAATACATAACCATTGGGATGTCTTCAGCTGGATATTCCGGCCTGTTTATTCTGATGGCTTTGGAAAGCATGATTGCTCCTGTGCCAAGCGAAGTTATAATGCCGTTTGCAGGCTACTTGGTCCTGCAGGGCAGGTTTAATTTCTGGATTGCCTTCCTGGTCAGCAGCCTGGGCTCTATTTTCGGCTCGCTTTTGTCTTATTATATTGGAATTTATGGCGGCAGGCCCCTTGTCTTGAAATTCGGCAAATACCTGCTGCTTGAGGAGGAGCACCTGGAATGGACAGAAAAATGGTTCAGGAAGCGAGGCGACAAGACAATCTTCATCAGCAGGTTTGTGCCTGTTGTCAGGCATTTGATATCAATACCTGCGGGCATTGCAAAAATGCCCATCCGCAAATTTATTATTTATACTTTTATAGGAGCATCAATGTGGAATTTTATCCTGCTGTACGCCGGGCTTAAGCTTGGCAGCCACTGGAATAAAATCTATGACTTTTCAAAAGAACTGGACATTACTTTTGTTGCAGTTGTCATATTGTTTCTGGCTTATTTCATATGGAAACATCACCAGAGGAAAAATGAGAAAAATAAGTGATACTTTAACTTTAATAATCGGCTCTCTGCTTTTTCTTTTATCCTACAAATTTGACTCCCAGATAAATCTGCTGTTTAAAAACCTGAAATTCCCTGTTTTTGATGCTGTTTTGGGCGTTGTTACGAATTTTGGCTTTGTTGTGCTGGTTGTTGTACTAATTCCATGCCTTGCAATCTACAAAAAGAATAGAAAATTGGTCTATCTGCTGTGGCTGACTTTCATTGCTTCTTTTGCAGTATCCTTTGCTATCAAACTAATTGTGCTGAGGCAAAGACCGGTAGAGGCATTTACCTACCCATTTACACATATAATCAATTATTCTTTTCCAAGCATGCATGCAATGGTTGTTTTTTCGCTGCTGCCTGCATTGATTAGATATCTGCCAAAACAGAAATCCTTTTGGACTGGATTTGCTTTTTTAGCTGCGTTCAGCAGAATATACTTTGGCTTTCATTTTTTAAGTGACGTTGTTTTCGGTGCTTTTGCCGGCTATTTATTGGGAATTTTTTATTGGAATTGCATGAGAAAGGAAAATTATGGAAATAAACAACTTTGAGTGGAACAGGCAGATTTTCCACATTTTTTTAGGCATTGGAATTGTTGCATTGCTGGTGTATGGGTTCGTCAATAAAGAAATGATATTGACAGCTGCAATAATAGGGCTTATTCTCTCTTATTTGAGCAAAAAAATTGAAATTCCTGTCATCCGCAATCTGCTAGAAATATTTGAGCGCAGGGAAGACATTGGCAAATTTCCCGGCAAAGGAATAATCTTTTATCTGATTGGCGTTTATGTTGCTTTGCTGCTGTTCCCAAAAGACGTAGCAATGGCTTCTGTCATGGTATTGGCATTGGG
This sequence comes from Candidatus Woesearchaeota archaeon, assembly GCA_016185875.1. Classification (GTDB taxonomy): domain Archaea; phylum Nanobdellota; class Nanobdellia; order Woesearchaeales; family GW2011-AR4. The sequence goes on from JACPMS010000054.1 coordinate 5,928, forward strand.
TGATTCTGTGTCGCATCTTTATGGCTTGCATTACGGCAAAATAAAGCATCCGTTGTCTAAAACAAAATTTTTGGAAGGAACAATAGCTGGTTTTATATTCGGGTTTATAGGAGCTTTTGTGTTTCTGCCTTGGTGGGAAGCTCTTTTGGCATCTTTCGCAGCTATGATAATTGAAGCTGTTGAAATAAAAATAGGCACACAGCAAGTTGATGACAATTTGATTATGCCTTTTGTTGCTGGCAGTGTTGTTTGGCTTGTTAGATTACTTTAAAGGAGTGATAACCGAAAAGATAATAAAGAAGTTATTGCACAGAATCATTTGTGGGGTGGACATTGGAGGTGTCCACGTTTGAGAAGAAAGATAAAAAATATTTATCACATTCAATTTGTAAGCCAAGTTTTTCTTAGATATCTTTGTGGAAGTCTTGTATTTGCGATTAACGATGGAATACTATACTCACGAACAAAAATAATTATACAATAGTTGTCCGTTCGTAATAGGTAAAGGACATCCCCATGTCTAAAAATTTGTGTCCTTTACTATATCACAACTAAAAAGTAGTTAACGAAACAAAAGGTTTAAATATATTGTGAAAATTATGAGTTTAAGATAAAAAATGAGTTCACAATTAGTAGAAATCGCAAAGCAAGAAGCTAAGTATACAAAACCAGGTTTGATTGGTAAATCCTATGGAATGCAAATAGTATATGATTTGATAGGTAAAGCCGGAGGTTCAAGAGCTAATGTCCTAATTTCAGGTGAGACTGGAACTGGTAAGGAACTAGTTGCAAGAGCCATCCATGAAAGCAGTAGCAGAAGGAGTAAGCCTTGTATTATTGTGAATTGCGCAGCTATACCAGACACGCTTTTGGAGAGTGAACTGTTTGGTTATGAAAGAGGTGCATTTACCGGGGCCGTTAGAGACCATAAAGGCAAATTCGAACTTGCCCATCAGAGTACTCTATATCTTGATGAGATAGGAGATATGAGCCCAAATCTCCAAGCCAAAATCTTAAGGGCTGTTGAATACGGAAGTATAGCATCTATAGGAAACGGTAATGAAAAAAAAGTTGACGTAAGAATTATAGCAGCAACTAACAAGGATATAGGTCAAATTGTACAAGAAGGAAAATTTAGGGATGATCTATTTTATCGATTGAATATCCTTTCAATACATCTGCCTCCACTCAGGTCTAGAAAAGAAGATATCCCATTACTGGTGGAACACTTTTTTGGAGATTTTTGCAGTGAGTATGGAAAAAAATCTATTAAAGCGGATGATGAAGCTTTAACACGGCTTGCAAAATACGATTGGCCTGGTAATGTAAGGGAATTGAGAAACCTTGTTGAGAAAGCAGTTGCTTATGGTTATGGTGACTCTGGAACTTTAACAAAAAGAGATGTTGATAGGCTATTTGCATCCTCTGAAATATCCCTCTTTGACTCAAGTATAGCAGTGAAACCAGTTACCGTGTCTCTTGATATAATTGCCGCTTATTTACTAAATTCTATATTGAGTGGTGAACAAAATTTTTATGATACTATTCGAATGCTTAAATCAAAAATCGTAGGATTAGCCATAGTCCAAACAGGAGGTAATCAAGTCCAAGCAGGGAAACTACTTCAAATACCTAGAAGTTCTGTTTCAAATATCACAAGTAAAAATGACTGAGTCTATAAGTGAATTATTTCATCAATACTTTTATAAACACTTTTATCTTTTCTTCATGGTTTAAATTTTATCAGAATAAAAATGCTAAGCGAGCAATTAAAGGAAACATTCCTCAAGAACAAAGACCCATTCACAGACATTCTTGGGCAGGAGCAGGCAAAGCAGGGCATCAAGTCAGCTTTGCTTATGAACAGGCACATCATAATAGTTGGAGCTCCTGGAATTGGCAAGACAACATTGGCGAAGAACATAGCAAAGCTTCTGCCTGGCATCGAGGTTATTGAAGGATGCAGCTATCATTGCACTCCAAAAGAGCCAATCTGCCCTTCATGCAAGCAAAGCAAAAAGCACAAGACTGCAAAGCTTGAAGGGAGCAAGAGATTTGTAAGAATACAAGGCAGTCCAGATTTGACAGTTGAGGATTTGCTTGGGGATATAGATCCAATCAAGGCATTGAAATTCGGTCCTTTAAGCCTTGAGGCTTTCACCCCTGGAAAAGTGTTCAAATCCAACAACGGCGTTTTATTTTTCGACGAACTGAACAGATGTCCTGAAAAACTGCAAAATGCATTATTGCAGGCGCTTGAAGAAAGAAAAGCGACAATTGGCTCCTATGATGTTGATTTTTACGTTAACTTTATATTCTGTGGTACGATGAACCCCGAAGACACATCAACAGAAAGGCTTAGCGACGTTCTATTAGACAGATTTGACATAATTTACATGGAGTATCCTGAGAGCATTGATGTTGAAAAGAAAATAGTTGTAATGAAGGGAAACAAATCTGCAAATGTCAGCGATGAGATGCTAAATTTAATGGTGTACTTCATAAGGCTGCTGAGAAGCGATGAAAAGCTGGAAAAAAAGCCGAGCGTAAGAGCCTCAATTGGCTTGTATGAAAGGTCGCAGTCAAATGCTTTGCTTAATGGAAGAAAAAACGTGCAGTTTGAAGACATAAAAGAAGTGCTTGTTTCTGTTTTATCGCACAGGATAAGGCTAAAGCCTTCTGTGAGATACTTGGAAAGCGTTGAAAACTATATCAAAGAGCAGTTCCATAAAAACATAGAAGCTGTTAAATGGGAAAACCATTTGGAAGAAGAGCAAGAATCTGGTGATTACCGGTAGCGAAAGGCTTGAAGTAAAGCAGTTTAGCAGCGCAGAGGAAATAAGCGGGAAATTAGCATTCCAGCAGCTGGAAGACAAGTTCATGCACTCTGTCCTTGAAAATGACAAGAAGGTAATTGACAGCGGCAAATTGATAAGCGATGCCATCAATCAAGGCATGAGCTCTTTTTCTCCTGATTTGATGTTTGAGCAGCTTGTCAAGAACTATACAATTGCAAAGCAAATCTATGGTGAATCAATAATAAGGCTTGTTTCTGGGTATGAGCCTGATTACATAAAGAAAAACATCGGGATTCCGGAGTTCCAGAAAGAGCTGAAGGAAAAAATACAGCAGAAGATTGAAGAGCTTAAAGAAATGGGTTTTTTGCACAAGGACAATTCTCTGGCTGAAAAGGGAATTGAACTGGCTTCCTTGGTTTTGTATTTTGAGGAGCTTGACAAGATAGTGCCGAAAGGCATTATTGGAGGGAAAATAAGCAAAAAGCTATTTGTTTATGGGGAAAAGGAAAACTCAAGGATGTATAAAAAGGGCGACAGGTACAGGGACATTGCCCTGAAAAAATCAGTCAAGCTTGCAATAAGAAGAGGGCATAATTATTTTGGCAACAAGGATTTGCAGGTTTATGAAAAGCAAAGCAAAGGGCAAACCTATATTGTTTATGCGCTTGACGCATCTGGCTCAATGAAAGGCAGGAAGATTGAGGCTTGCAAGAAAGCTGGTATCGCGCTTGCCTACAAGGCAATAAACGAAAAGGACAAGGTTGGATTGATTGTATTTGGCTCTGAAGTCAAGGAAGTGATAGAGCCGACATCAGATTTTACAAGGTTGATAAAGGAGATAACAAGGATAAGAGCGTCAAAGGAAACAGATATTGTTTCAACACTTCAAAAAGCAATCGAGTTGTTTCCCAGCGCAAACATAACAAAGCACTTGATTTTGATAACAGATGCTTTGCCTACAAAAGGAGATGAGCCTGAAAAATCAACGCTTGAAGAGGCTTCAATAGCAAGAAGCAAGGGCATAACAATTTCTTTAATTGGCATTAATCTTGATGAAAAGGGAAAGAAAATCGCAGAGAAAATAGTTGAAATTGGAGAAGGAAGGCTGTATGTTGTTAGGAATTTGGAAAATGTTGACAAGATTGTGCTCGAGGATTATTATAGTGTTAGTTAATCTATCACCATCTCCAATTCTTTTATTGATATTCCTAATTCAGCAGCCTCTAAATCGAACGATTGTCTAAACGTATCAGAAGACGTATACTTTTTGAAGTCAGTCAATTTCCACACCCCCATGCAATCAAACTCGCCTGTAACTAATACTACGCCTTTAGAAGCTAAGTATTCCAAAGAATATTGTGGGAAAGATTCTGGGATTATAAGTCCCATTACTCCATCTTGCCTAGTGATTTTTTTAATAGGTGTAAGTTGTTTAGCCAATTCCTCACTTATACCGCCAGCCAATAATAAGTCACTAATCTCTCTACTCGGCCATAGAACTAAGTGCCAAAACCCATTTACTTCTCTTTCCTCTAATACGTAATCACCCCCTCTATCATAGAAGGCTTTTATCGTTGGAGGAATATACAAAATTCTACCTATAATCAATGTTTCAGCACTATTACGAAAAATATATTCCTTACTCATTTTCAGCATTGTAAATCCTTCTAGATTTAAAAAATTTTTCAAAAATTATAACCCCTCTAAAGTTTAAAAAATATTTTTGTCTCATTTTTATTTATTTCCATTTAAATAATCTATGGCATACTTTCACAAGAAAGCCTTCAAAAGGACCAGGATAATGATAAACTTTTTCTTCAAAATCTTCCTTAGATTTATATGTTTCAGCATTATAAATTATAATTCTGTTATTATAACCTATAAATGCAACTTTTGTATTAATCGTAATACCAGTTCGTCCCAAGTAATCTAGGGGTAATTGAATATAATTTCCTTGACTAACATCAACAGGCTGATAAGTACAGCGTTGAGCTAAAAATGGAAAATTATTAATTAGATTTGGCAACTTTCCAGCAAGCACTTGAAGAAGCGGTAAATGTGCAAAGAGTTCTATATGATCTCTATAGTCATTTTTGTAAAGCCTATAATATAGTTGAAATTTATTTGTGCTATGTGGTTTTCTTAATTTATTAATAATCTGTTGTGGTATTTCAATTATACCATCATTATCAAATCCATCAGTATTGAGGATAGTTTCTTCTAAGTTTGATAACATAACCCATTAGAACAAAACTCTTTTTATAAATCTTTCTATCTTTATTAATCTACAAGTAGTAACAATTACCTTTAAATACAAGCCTTTAATTACAATTTGTTATGAAAATCTTAGCTTTTACAGACACTCATGGCTCAATGCTGGCCTTGAAGAGAATAGAGCAAAAAGTTAAAGCCCAAAATCCAGATTTAATTGTGTGCGCTGGTGATTTGTCTATTTTTGAGCACGGCATTGCAGGAATAACGAGAAGATTAAACAGACTGGACAAGCAAATTTTAATCATTCACGGCAATCATGAAGATGACTCAACATTTGTCAAATTATCAAAATTGTTCAAAAACATCATATTTATACACAAAAAACATTTTATAAAAGACAATGCATTATTTTTGGGCTATGGCGGCGGAGGATTTTCTGTCATTGACAAGGGATTTGAGAAAACTGCAAATACCAAATTTAAA
>JACPMS010000055.1 GCA_016185875.1 Candidatus Woesearchaeota archaeon
ATGATGCCTCTCAAACGGCTGTGCTAAGCTTCTCTCTTCGCTTCCTGAAGTGGCATATCTCACATGGCCGATGCCCTTGTTGCCAGAATACCTCTTGAAGAGCTCCAGCGATTGCTGCCTGTCGCTTGTCTTGAAAACCTCGTTCACAGGCCCAAGGTCTTTGTATGTGTCAAGAATCTGCATTCGAGAAGGATTGAAGGTTGTAACGCCAGCGCTTAACTGCCCCCTATTTTGCTGGTTGAGAAGGAGCTTGTAGAGATAGAACAGCGCTCTATTGGATGAGTCGCCGTTTTCCCTGATGTAAACGGCAGCTATGGCACAATTATGATTTGCTTCCCCCTGCATCTTGCCCCCAAATAATATCTTTCGTAGGTGCAAGTTTTATATAAAACTTTCGAATTTTATGAAGGTGATTTTTTGGTAATTTCTATACATAAAGTAACCGACAAAAACAACAACAAATTATTTAAACCAATCTCTTTACCGCTTTTCTATGAAAATACTTCTTTTAGGCAATGGCGCAAGAGAGCATGTCATAGCAGAAACTTTGAAGAAAAGCAAAGGAACAAGGCTTTATTCTTACCTGAAAGCAAAGAACCCTGGAATAATATCATTGTCAGAAGACGTTGAAATTGGACCTTATACTGATCTAGATAAGCTCAAGGCATTTGCCCGAAAAGTAAAGCCGGATTTTGGATTTATTGGCCCTGATGACCCCTTAAGCTATGGGGTAGTGGACGCCCTTAATGAAGCAGGCATTGAGGCAGTCGGCCCAAATAAGGGTTTGGCAAGGCTGGAAACAAGCAAGTCTTTTACAAGAAAGCTATTGAGAAAATATAATATTGAAGGAAACCCAAAATTTGAGATTTTTGACAAAAACAATATTGATGACGCATCTGGGTTTATTGATGGTTTAGAGCAATGCGTTGTCAAGCCAGATGGATTAACAGGGGGAAAAGGCGTAAAAGTGCAAGGAGACCATTTCACAGCAAAAAAAGAGGCACTAGAGTATTGCAATGAAGTTTTGCAGGCGCATCCTTTTGTTATCGTGGAGGAAAAGTTAGAAGGAGAGGAATTTTCATTGCAGTGTTTGACAGACGGCAAAACAGTTATTGCAACTCCCCCTGTACAGGACCATAAGAGGGCTTTTATCGACGATAAAGGAAGCAATACGGGAGGAATGGGCTCTTATTCTTGTGAAGACCATTTGCTGCCTTTTATGGCAAAAAAAGATGCTGAAGATGGGCTTGAAATCACAAAAAAGGTTGCAGATGCGATTCATAAAGAGACAGGCGAGTATTACAGGGGCATAATGTATGGTGGATTCATTGTTACAAAACATGGGCTTAAGCTGCTTGAGTACAATGCACGTTTTGGAGACCCAGAAGCAATGAATGTGCTGCCATTGCTGGAAAATGATTTTGCTGAAGTTTGCGATTCCATAATAAAACAGCAATTGCACAAAGTGAAAATAAAATTCCAAAAAATGGCAACTGTGTGCAAGTATGTTGTTCCAGAAGGCTATCCAGACAATCCTGTAAAAAATGAAAAAATAGAGATTGGCAAAATATCACAAGATGCAAGGCTTTACTACGGCTCTGTTGACAAAAGGAATGATGGGCTGTATTTGACAGCTTCAAGGGCAATAGGGTGCGTGGGGATTGCAGACAGCCTTGACAAAGCTGAGAGAATTGCAGAAGAAGCAACAAAATCAATCAAGGGAAAAGTATTCCACAGGGAGGACATCGGAACTAAGAGACTGATTGAGAGGAAGATTATGCACATGAAACAAATTTTAGAGTGATTATTGAAACTCAATGAATATATATTATTATACATACTCCAAAACAAAAAACTTAAATATTCTAAGTTAAAAATCAATGTCATGGCTAAAAAAAGAGGCAAGGTCAAGGTTACAGCCCGTTCTAAAAAAAGCCCTAAAAAATCCAAGCCTGTGAAAAAAAAGGCTAAAGTATCTTCAGAAGCTCCAAAGCCTATGAAAGAGGCTCTGCACGAGCTCGAGATTCTTGCTGAAGAAAGTAAAGAGACTAAACTTGGAAATATTGAAAAGAAAGAAGAAGAAATAGAGAAGAAAGAAGCCATAATTGCCGGTGAGGAAAAAAAGATTGAAAAAGAGACAGAGAAGGTTGAGCAGCTGGAAAAAGACATAAAGAAGGAGGTAAAGCCAAAGCCACTGGCGAAATTAACTGTTAAGGATTTAAATAAGGGGATTATAGGGGCTTTTATTGGGGTTGTTGCGCATTTTGCGTTTATTTATGGAAAGGAAATAGCAAAGGATATAAG
>JACPMS010000066.1 GCA_016185875.1 Candidatus Woesearchaeota archaeon
AGTATTTCTATTTACTTTTACCATAGTTTCGTTAGTTTATATTATCCTTCCGTTTGGAGCAATATGATAAAATAAAATGGCAAAACGCAATCTAAAATACTATCTAAAAACCAAGCTAAGCGATAAACAGCTTCAGCTTGTTCCATCTTCCTTTGATGTAGTTGGCGATATCCTGATTTTTTCTGAGTTTCCAAAACAACTGACTAAAAAAGAAAAAATAATCGGACAAACTATATTGAAGAATTACCATCACATCAAAACAGTTCTCAAAAAAACTAAAAAATATTCTGGAGAATTCAGGACGCCAAAGCTAAAAATAATTGCTGGCGAAAAGAAAAAAGAAACAGTATGCAAGGAAAACGATGTTTTTGTTAAATTAGATGTTGAAAAAGTCTATTTCTCGCCAAGGATGTCCTCTGAAAGAAAAAGAATCGCTGAATTAGTTAAGCCAAATGAATCCGTGTTAGTCATGTTTTCAGGAAGCGGTGCATATCCCCTGGTCATTGCCAAAAACTCAAAATGCAAAGAGGTTTATGGGATTGAAATTAACCCGATTGCGCACAAATATGCATTGGAAAATGTCAAAAAAAATAAATCGGAAAACAAGATCAGGCTTTTTTTGGGTGATGTGAGAAAAATAATACCAAAGCTAAATAAAAAATTTGACAGAATCCTTATGCCTCTTCCAAAAGGCGGAGAAGACTTTCTGGTTTTAGCTTTGAAGCATATAAAAAATAATGGAATTGTGCATTTCTACGATTTTTTGCATGAAGATGAATTCTACAAGGCTGAAGAAAAGGTAAAAGAGGCATGCAATAAATCAAATAAAAAATACAAAATAATTGAAATTGCCAAATGCGGCCAATATTCCCCAAGGTTTTACCGGATTTGCGCCGATTTTTCAGTGGATTAGCTTTTTGAACTTTTGTTCTTTATGCCAAGCTTTTTTATTGTTTTTGCTCAGCATTTTTTAATCCATTCTGCCTTGGGGTTTTATTGGTCTTAAAGGAATATACTCACACACAGAATTTATTAGGTATTGCTGTGTGTTCGTAATAGTCAACAACAAATTATACATGACACCTAATTACATTGTTGATTGACTATATCATCAAATCATACAAATGCTTATTTATCCTCAAAATCCTCCATGGTGTTCAAGTTCAAAACGCTGATTTCAAGTTCCTTCTTGCCTTTCATAAAAAATGCCAAGACGCTTGTATATTTAAAGAAATGTGGTGATTACCAATCACCATAAAATTTAAAAACCTTAACAGCTAACTAGATGGCTATGAACACCCGCTTATTCCATTTGATGGGCTTAACCCCAAATGAAACAAAGGTTTACCTTTCATTGATTGACTTGGGAACTGCGCAAGCCGGCCAAATAACAGAGAAATCAGGAGTGCACAGGAGGAATGTCTATGATGCAATAGACAGGCTGATGGAAAAAGGGCTTATAAGCTTTGTGATTGTCAACAACAAAAAAATGTTCAGCCCGGTCAATCCAAAAAGATTTCTTGAGATAATTGATGAGAAAAAATTTGAACTGGAAAACATAAAGAGCGAATTCAGCAAAATCTTGCCAGAGCTGGAATTGACGGCTAAGTTCAAAGAGCGCCATGACGTCAGATTCTTCAAGGGATTTGAAGGCCTAAAGACAGTATTTGAGGACATAATAAGGACAGGGGAAAGCTATATAGGTTATGGCCCTGGGCAGCAGCTGGAAAAAATACTGAAGCACTACTTCAAGCATTTTGTAAGCAACAGGATTAAGGCAAAAATAGGCATAAGGCTCATTTACGACGAGGCATCGCGCACTGCAATAAAGAGGAATCCCCTGAGCGAAATAAGGTTTATCCCTGAGCAATACAACTCACACGCAGCACTAAGGATTTACGGCGACAAGGCTGCCATCCTATTGCTCTCGGAAGAGGAGCCCTTGGCAATTGTAATAAAGAACAAGGCAATTGCAGACGGCTACAGAAAATACTTTGAGGTTATGTGGAAGGCTGCAAAGCCGTAAAGAATATTCTAGAAAAAGATATATAAATGAATGCCAGTTGATTGGCTTGGTGCACGCGATGACTGGGTTGAACACCCTTTGAGACGAGAGTCAATGAAATGCGGAAGTAACTGCTGAGCGTGCGCCTTTAACAAAATGCTAAAGAAAAAAATGGAGATTTATGCTTATTTCGTTTTGATATTACTGGCATGGGGATTGTGGGGATTTTTTGGCAAGTATGCCTTGAAATTCATTAATCCCATTTCCTTGATATTATATGAGACAATTGGAGCGATTATATTTCAAATAACTGTTTTAGCATTCTTATTTTATTCAAAACACAAATTTGACGCCAACAACACAGGAATCAGCATTGCAATGCTGGTTGCGCTTTTTGGTGTTATAGGCACAATTCTCTTTTTCTTCACATTATCAAAAACAAAAGCCTCGGTTTTAGTGCCTCTGACAGCACTCTACCCTGTTGTTACAGTTCTTCTTAGCATTATTTTTCTCAAAGAAAAAGTGACATTGGCGCAGGGCATTGGGATTGCACTGGCGGTAGTTGCAAGCATACTATTATCAGTCTAACCAAACATTCCCATATAATCTTTCCCTTCGGTTTTTTCTTCCTGCTTGACTTTCTCAATCGCTTTCAGGAAATCCTCTTTAGTTACAAATGTCCTGTTTTCCCTTATTGCGAAATATCCCGCTTCTGTGCAAACTGCCTTGATTTCAGCGCCGCTAAACCCATCCATTCGGCTTGTCAGCATCTCAATGTTGATCCTCTTGTCAAAGCTCATGCTTTTTGAATGTATCCTAAATATTTCAAGCCTGGACTCATTGTTTGGAATTGGTATGTAAATAAGCCTGTCCAGCCTTCCAGGCCTTATAACAGCAGGGTCAAGTATGTCCTTCCTGTTGGTTGCTCCAATGACCTTGACATTTCCCAATGGCTTGAAGCCGTCAATCTCGGCAAGCAGCTGCATGAAAGTCCTGTTGACTTCCCTCTCTCCTGATGTGCCGACTTCCATCCTTTTTGCTGCCAATGCGTCAAGCTCATCAATAAAAATAATTGCAGGCGCTTTTTTTCTCGCAAATTCAAAAATCTCTTTGACAAGCTTTGCCCCCTCTCCAATAAATTTTTGCACAAGCTCAGAGCCAACCACCTCTATAAAAGTTGAATTGGTGGATGTTGCAACAGCCTTTGCAAGCAATGTTTTGCCTGTGCCTGGCTCGCCGTAAAGAAGCACGCCTTTTGGAGGCGTTATTCCAATTTTCCTGAACAATTCGGGATTTTTTAACGGCAATTCCACTACTTCCTTTATCTCCTGCACCTGGATGTTCAAGCCGCCAATCTCCTGCCATGATATTGAAGGCTTTTCCACAATGACAAATTTTTCAACATTAAAGCGCCTTGTGATAGGCACCTTTCTCACTATTGTAAGGTTCTTTTGCTCAACCAAAACCAAGTCACCAGACTTTAGCTTATCGCATTCATTCGATATGTTTACAAGAAACTGGTTGCCATTAGGAATCTTTATGATGGACGTGTCACCAAATATTTCCCTCACTTCGCAGACCATTAATGGAGACGATTTGAATCTTTCAACCTCCTCCTTAAGCCTGTTGATAGTCTCCTTAAGAATTCTGTTCTCTTCCTCATAAGGGTTTGCTGATGTGGAATAAGAATACATGAGGCTGTCAATTATGTTCTTGGGCTTTGCTTCCTTTGCAGGCATTTTAATTTACGGATAACAAAGTAATATAAAAGGTTTTGGGTTTAAGATTTTATTTTTCCGTCCTTCATTATCAAGACACCATCGGCATAAATTGTTGGATTCTTAATAACAACATCAACATGAAAAGGAACGTCAACCTTGCCGCCAAAATGCCTGTTGTTGCCGAAAGCGATGTGGCAAGTTCCGGCAGCTTTCTCGTCTTCCAAAACATTGCCTGTTATCTTTGCCTTGCAGTTTGTGCCAATGCCGAGCTCTGCAACATTTTTGCAAAGCCTGTCTTTTAATAGTTTTTTGAATGAATTTGCAATTTTCCCGCCGCTTATTTTTTCAATGAATCCATTTTTAATGATGATTTTAATGTTTTTGTCAACCTTTCCAATGCCGCCAACACTTGCATCAACTATTATTACTCCCTTTGTTTTATTCTCCAGAGGAGCAATGAATATTTCTCCAGCAGGCAAATTTCCAAAAGCACCTTTTTTTGTGTATATTCCATCATCCCCAATCCATTTTCTTCCTTTAACTTGGAATTCTATAGTGGTTCCTTTTTTAGTCATAATTTTTATTTTATTTTTATCTTTTAATTTTTCAATAAGTTTTTTGTTAATGATTTTTATTTTATTGAAATCAACATTTAATGCCCGTTTCATCATTTCAGCTGTAATACCAGGCATACTTGCAATTCTCGCCCCTTTTCTGCTTGCATTTTCCCGTGCTTTTGTGTGGCTTAATGATTTTGTTGTTGGAATCAAAATTACATCGTACTTCAACATTTCATCAGAAACATGTTTGGAGGGTTCAGCTCCGTGCGCTTCTGGAATTGTTGTTAGAATTAGTTTTGATTTCACTAAAAAACGCTTTGCGTTTTTGGTGCCCCGAAAACTTTTGGTTTTCATGAGGTTAGTTATTTTTAGTGAATTTTTGAGAAGGATTTTCCCTATTGTTTTTAATTTTGAATCTGTAATAATCAAGCAACTTTCATTGTGCTTTAAATTCATACAATCTTTAAGAATTATTTTGGCTGATTTTTCCAATGGCATTTTATGCTGCAAACTCGCCGTTCTTTAAAATCCAATGCTTATAGCCTTGCTTGTCAACACCATAAACATCAAGCTTCTGCCTTGGGGCGTTAAAGACAATGTCCATGTGGTATTCTGTGCTTCTGTCTGGCTCAAAACCGCTTCCAAGGGCAATGTGCATCATCCTTGCTATTTTTTCATTTACGATAAGATATTCGCACAGCTTGGCTTTCGGGTTTGTGTTAATTGCAAATTCCCCTATTCTTTCAAAGTTTTTCTTTTTCAGGTCAATTATTTCTGTTGGCAAACTTTTGTTTTTTTCCGCCTCAAGCAGAAGCTTCATTGCATCATTTTTTCTTTCTTTAATTTTATCCATGATGTTTTTTGGGCCATTAATTATTTTGTAGCTGTCGCCATAGCATTCTACCACTAACGGATTTTTCTCATCCAATGGGTAGCTTTGGTCAACATGCACAACAACATCTCCAACAAAAATGCCTTTTATGTACTCTGGCGTTGTAAATGCCTCTCCTCCCGGGATGTTGCCCATGCATCCTGCTTTTATCCCTGTCATCTCCAAGTAAGTCTTGTTGATTTTTTCCCTTACATCTGTATCTGAACGACGCACCCATCTTCTTGTGCCATCAGGCTTGACTAATCCGACTTCCAGCTTTGTGGCATACCTTTCTTTTAGCTTGCCTTCCACATAGATAACATCGCATTTATCCATGATATCCTTTATCTTCTGATTTCTTAGCCTAATATCGGTCCAGTCAACTAGATTTGTTTCAATAAAGATATCTATTGGTATTGTTTCTGTAAAAGCAACTCTTGCAACAGGGTCTCTTGTTTCGTATTTTGTCTGCGGGTAAAAATCCAGCTTGTAAATCATCTGGCCAGGAGTCTGCCACCTTGTCTTTTTGTTCAGGGAAGGATAGCCAATAACCTCTCCAAAAAGGTGCTTTCCAGGATAGCCTTTAGGGCTTATGGAAAATGACAAGTCTATTGGCTTTATTCTATCAATCCTTAATAATTTTGATAATTTTTTGTATTTTATAAATGGCTCCTCATCAATCTCTTTGTCCAGCTCGCACCCCAGTAATGTAGCCCTTAAATCAGAAATTCTTTCGCTTTTCCCAAGCATTGAAGCCCTAAATGTGTATGCATTCATAACAGGCTCGGCTATTTTTCTTGCAGTCTGAGTCATTGCCCATATTATAGAATAAGAATCGAGATAGTCCTCTAATGGATGCCCCATTAAATTAGGAGCAGGTATCAGCGAGAAGCCAATACCCACACTCTCACCTTTTTTTAGAGCGTAAACATCTCTCCATAATATTTTAGCAGTCTGCATTAATTCTTTCATTCTATAATCTTTGAACCATTCTGCATTAAACGGCAGTTCCAAGGAGCCAGAAAATCTTTTTTCTTTTGCCTCTATAACAAAATCAGGCTTTTTGAACAGCTTTCTGAATTCACCTCTTGCTTTTTTGTCAACTTCATCAATAAAATCCCTTAATGCGCTTGTTTTTTCGTTATTTATACCAGTCTCAAAATCTTCAAAAACTTTCCACACATCCTTCAAAGCATCCAGTCCTTCTGATTTGCTGTTTATACCTGTGCAGGCTGCATCATTTTTCAAATCATGCAGAGCCCTTGACAGAGGAGCAATTGAAAAGAAAGCATCTTTGTTTTTTATGTCAAAAATAATCAAGAAATCCTTTCCTCTTATATTTTTTAAATGCTTTTTATATTCTTCAACAGCAGAATTAAACATATTTTCATTATATTTCATAAAAGAGAGTGACTTTAGAGAATTAATAAATCTTTTGATGCCTTTGTCAGGGCAATGGGCTTATTTTTGAATAAAATCGTGTCCTCAATCCTTATTCCAAATCTTCTTGGAAAATAAATTCCAGGCTCGACTGTAAAAACCATGTTGTTTTTAATTTTGTCTTTTGAGTTTAAAGTCAGGTTTGGCAGCTCATGGATTTCAATTCCAACACCATGCCCAAGGCCGTGAATAAAGTTATTTTTGTGTTTTCCCAGATTATTTGTAACATAATCGTATAACTCAGAGCATTTTTTGTTGAGGCTTATTTGGCTTATTGTGCTTTTTTGGATTTTTAGCAGCATGTTGTACATTTCCATTTCTTTTTCAGTGGGCTTGCCGATGTAAACTGTTCTTGTTATATCCGAGCAATACCCCTTGTATTTCACCCCAAAGTCAATCACGCAAAACCCTTTTCTTATCTTTGCATTGGAAGGATTATGATGTGGCATGCTGCCGTTGCTTCCAGAAGCCACAATTGGCTCAAAAGAAAGCCCTAATCCATTTTTCTTGGCTTCATATTCAAGAAAGGCGCTTGCCTCGGATTCTGTCTTGAAATCCCTGAAATTGCTTATAGCCTTTTTGACTATTTTGTCCGCATAGCTGCAAGATTTCTTAATAAGCTGTATTTCTCTCTCTGTTTTTATTTCTCTTAACTTCATGCAATCCACAGAAATATCCTTTGTCTTGATTTTTTTAAACTGCTTTTTAAAATGACTATAAGAATTTAATGTGAAATTATTCTTGTCTATTGCAATATTCCTTGTTTTTAATTTATTCCTTTTGATAATCCCATATATTGACTCAAAAAATTTCTTCTCCCGAGAAAATTTTTTAAATTTTCTGGGCCCCAAAAATCTATGATTTTTGCGGGTTTCCATTCTATACACTCTTTTAATCATGGCATTCTTTGCCCTTTGAAATTCCATCTCAGGCACCACAAGAAAAGATTGCTTGTTTTTTGGCATAACCAATGCCCCCAATCCCATGTACCCTGAAAAATAAAACATGTTCGGGCTGAATTTCATTGAATCAGAGTTGTAGAATATGGCAATATCGCTTTTCTTGCCATTTAAAATTGCCTTGAACTCATTAATTCCCATTATAATACAAAAATCTTATATATGATTTAAATTTTTTTGTTTTTCATGAAGAAGCATAAGCTAAAGAACGGCATAACTGTTCTTTTTGAGAAAAACCATTCCAAATCAGTTGCTGTTGAAGTTATGTTTAAGGTGGGCTCTAATTTTGAAAGCAGGCAAATGGCAGGTATCTCGCATTTTCTTGAGCATATGCTGTTTGAAGGCACAAAGAACAGGAAAGATTCAAGGGAGATTGCAAATGAGATTGAAAAATATGGCGGAGAGTTCAATGCCTATACCACAGGCGACAGGACAGCTTTCTTCATCAAAATAATCAGCAAGAGGTTTGATATAGCTTTGGACATACTTTCTGACATGGTTGCCAATCCGGTTTTTGACAAAAATACAATCGAGAAGGAAAAAAGCGTTGTCTTAAAGGAAATAAACATGGTTACTGACGATTCTAGGCTTCACCAATGGGTGCTGTTCCAAAAGGCCCTGTTTGAAAAGCATCCTGCAAAAAATCCGACCTATGGCACTGTTGAAACTGTCAAAGGCTTTGACAAGAAGCATGTCGCTGATTATTACTACTCGCACTATATCCCAAATAATATGGTTATTTCCGTTGCAGGAAATGTTTCAGAAGTTAAGGAAAGGATTGAAAAATATTTTAGCAGCTTGAAGCCTGGGAAAAAAATTGAGAGGGAAACGGTGCTTGAGGCTTTGCAGGCAAAAACCAAGAAAGTTGTTGAAAAGAAAAAAACCCTTAACTCCTACATGGTGCTGGGCTACAAAACAGTTCCTAGAACCAATAAAGACAGCTATATTTTTGATGTTATAACGTCAATCTTGGGCAGAGGCCAATCAGGATGGATATTTGACGAGATAAGAAACAAGAGAGGCTTGGCATACAATGTCGGGGTGAATAGTGAAAGCGAGATTGATTATGGAATATTTGCTGTCTATGCCGGCATGGACAAAAGCAACATAGAAAAGGCAAAAAAGATTATTTTGCAGCAGTTTAGAAGGCTGGATACTGCAAGCAGAACCGATTTGGAGGAGGCTAAAACCTATATAGAAGGCAACCATGCCTTAACAATGGAAGACAACTTTCATCATGCAGACAACCTTGCTGTGTGGGAAACAATTAAAGATGCAAGGCTTGCGGATTCTTACTTGAAAAACATAAGAAAGGTTACAGTCGATGATGTGAAAAGAATTGCAAGGAAATACTTAAATAACAGGTACACTATGGTTGTTATAGAGCAGAAATAGCTACCTTGTAACCTCAAATTTCCTTATTGTTTCCAGCATCTTTTTCAGCCTCTGGTCTTTTTCAAACTTTTCCCTTACAGGCTTTACCATTTCATTGATGTAATAAAACACTGCATTTTTCAAATCCATCGGATGTATTTTCCCTTCCCTGTACAGCTTTTCGAGCTCTGCATAATTCTCTATTACAACATCGCCGCCAAATTTGTCATGCCTCTTGATTTCCATGACATTGAATTTCTCAAAAATTAAGTATTTGGAGTATTCAAGCATCGGATTTTCTTCAATAACTTTTGCAGGGCAGTATGCTTTGCCTACCTTTCTTTTAATATCTTCTTCAGAGTCATTCATGAAAATAGCACTATCTGGCTTTGACTTTGACATTTTCAGTTCCAGAATCCTGTCTTCGTCTTTTGACTTTGGCGGCTCTCCTAAACCGATAAGCATATGGTGGCTTACGATAACCGGCTTCCAGTAGCCCAGGCTAAGCCCTATTTCTCTTGCCAATACATTCACTTTCCTCTGGTCCATGCCTAACTGGCAAATATCAGCTTTTAAATAAAAAATGTCAGCTGCCTGCATGCAAGGATACAGGATTTGAGAGGCTTGCTGCACCTCTGCCTCTTTTCTTCCCATTATTTGTCCTGTCCTTATTATTCTTTTCACAGTTGAGTTTCTTGCAACCTGCATCACTTTTTTCCAATATTCTGCGTCTTTGACAAAATCATTAGCCCACACAAACTCAATACTTCCCAAATCCATTCCGCAGTTTCGCCACACCTCTATTAAGTATTGGCCTACGAGCTGAATCCGTTCCAAATCTCCACCCAATTTATTGTTTGCCCATGCATGCCAGTCTGCAACAAGCATCTTGAACTTGACGCCTGCCTTTGTCATCTTGTTTATGTTGATGGCTCTTAGAATTCCTTGCGCTATGTGGATGTCAGTGCCAGAAGGCTCAAAACCATCATAGGCAACTGGATGCTCTTTGGTTTGCAGAAGATGCCTTAATTCCTCTTCTGTGATTATTTCCTCTCCAACTTGATTTATTAATTCAAGCCTGCTTTCAATATCCATAAAATGCTCATTTTGTTAGTTAATATTTAAAGTTTTAGATTAGAATTTGAATATTCCTATTTTATAAAAACTCAATACGGCTTCGCCAAATTCTAGTGCTCGGAGGCATCAAACCTCCTCGCCTATACATTTGATTATTGATTCGGCTTATACATCTTCTTCAGAACCATCTGGCTGGCTATTCCGACTGATACTCCTAATATTTCCAAGGCAAAGAAGATAATCATGCTTAATGGAAGGTTGGCTACATACGTGCTGAAGCCTGAAGTGCTTGAAATTGCATTGCCTGTAGGTATGATGCTTGCAGGAGTTCCATTTGGACCATAGATTGGAAGCATGAAGTAAACAAGCAGGGCAATTAATGCTCCTAAGTAAGCGCCTTCTTTCATAAGCGGATTTATTTGATATTTAGAATATAAAGGTTGCGGTTTGATACCACTGGACATCCTCACGCAAACTATATAAACCAATTCTTTAAGTAAAGGTGAAATGAAAATCTCAGTCTCTTTGCTCTCATCTTACCTGTATTGCTCCAGAAAGCTGTTTCTTGAAAAGGTTTTGATGCTTGAGGAGCCGCCAAAGGAAAGCATTGTGATGGGTTCTATAAGGCATGAAGCCTATGACAGCATAAACAAAAAGGAAGAGGAAATAGCCACTTCAATCACAAAAAGAGCGACTTTTGAGAGCATACAGGCATTATACAAGCAGAAATACCTTGCAATTTTGAGAAAAGCGATAGCAAACAACAGGAAAAGGCTGGAAGAAGTAAACATCAACATGCTTGAAGCATATAAAAAAAGCTTCCCGTTCATTATGGAAGAGTCTTTGCTAAGAGCAACGAATATTTTTAATTTCATAGAAGCAAACAATGTATTTGGAGAAGAGCTCTGGCGGAAATTAACGCCAAAGATAATGTCAGAGTTAAGGGTCGAGTCAAGCCAATTAAAATTAAAAGGCATTATAGACCAAGTGCATGTCTATGACAATGAATATGTTCCTTTTGAGCTGAAAACCGGAAGAACACCCCAAGATGGAGTCTGGCCATCGCACAGAATCCAGATAGCAGCTTATTCCCTGCTTTTGCAGGAGCATTTCAGCAAGCCAGTTAAAGAGGGTTTTGTTGTTTACCTTGACACAAAGGAAAAAAGGCATATTGCAATAAACCCCTATATGAAAGAAGAGGTAAGGCAGATAGTTGAAGAAATAATTGCATTGCTTGAAAGCAGGGAATTGCCTGATTTCTGCAACAATGAAAACAAATGCAGGAAATGCGGCTTGAAACAAACCTGCTATAATGAAGAAGAGGTTAATAATTTATTGACAATTAAGTTACAAAGCCGCTAGAAAGTTTTATATAAATACAAATCATCTAAAAATTATGAATGGCTTGAAAAACAAAGTTGTTTTCATAACTGGCTCAAGCATTGGAATAGGCAGGGAAACAGCTTACAAGTTTGCAAAAGAAGAGTGCAAGCTGGTTATAACCTATTTCAAAGATAGGGCTGAAGGCATGGATGTTTCCAAAAAATGCCTCGGACTTGGCGCTTCTGAAGTTTTTGTCCTGCAATTAAACGTAATGGAAGATGAAAGCATAAAAGATACAGTTAAAAAAATCATTGAGAAATTTGGCGGGATTGACATTCTAATCAATAATGCGGGCATTATTGTCTGGAAAAAATTCAAGGATCAAACTTATGAGGATATTGAAAACCAAACCAGGACAAACTTTGAGGGATTAGTCAAAATGACAAAGGAGTGCTTGCCTTATGTAAAAGGCTTGATTATTAACATTGCAAGCGGTGCAGGCTTGGAGGGCTATCCTGAAATTACCACCTATTGCGGAACAAAGTTTGCTGTACGCGGATTTAGCCAAGCCTTAGCCCAGGAATTAAAAGAAATTAAAGTTTATGTCATAAATCCAGGTGTTACTGCAACGAGAATGAATGATTTTCACGGGACAAAGCCTGAGAAAGTGGCAGAAATAATACTTAATGCTGCCAAAGGAAATTACAAACTCAAGTCAGGAGAAGATGTTAATGTGTGGGAACTTTTGTAAATAATCTTTCTTATAGACAATTGCGTTAATTGATTATATTTACACGCAATTGTCTATCTCGCAAATTGCGGCTATTTATTTCAATTAATTACCGCAATTTACGATAAAAAAGAAAGATTATTAAATGAGAAAAGCAA
>JACPMS010000068.1 GCA_016185875.1 Candidatus Woesearchaeota archaeon
GCTCAGGATACCAGTCAGCGATTATAGCGAAAATAGTAGGGCCAAAAGGAAAGGTCATAACTACAGAGGTGGTGCCTGAGCTTGTTCATTTTGCAAGGCAAAACCTGAAAAAAGCAGGAATAGACAACGCGTCAGTATTTGAAGAAGATGGCTCAAAGGGAATGCCGAGCGAGGCGCCATTTGACAGGATAATAATCACAGCAGCTTGCAGGGAATTT
Source organism: Candidatus Woesearchaeota archaeon (assembly GCA_016185875.1). GTDB lineage: Archaea > Nanobdellota > Nanobdellia > Woesearchaeales > GW2011-AR4. The sequence goes on from JACPMS010000068.1 coordinate 219, forward strand.
CCAAAACCGTTAATAGGGCAGCTTAAGCCTGACGGCATAATTGTCGGCCCAGTTGGAAGCCAAAATGAGCAGGAGATGGTGAGAGGCACAATAGACAAGGATGGGCATTTGCAGTTGGAATTCCTAGGGCAGTTTTTATTCACTCCTATGTACGGGAAGTATGGCTTTGAAATTTAACAACAGTGTTCTGGCGAACAACGTTTGATAAATATACTCACACACAGAATTTATTAGGTATTGCTGTGTGTTCGTAATATGTCGGAAATTTTTATTATTGATTAAATTGCAAAAATTTCCGAGCATGCTCAAAAATCGCTATATGTCAATTATTGTAGATTGCGATTTTTGACAGTCAACAACAAATCATACATGACAGCTATTTACTTTGTTGCTTGACTATAATATTGTGCGGATTGTTTGGTATTTTTCTCCTTTTAATTTTGCCAATAATGCTCCAATATTCAGATGACAAAAAGACAAGAAATTGGAGTGATTATCTAAACCTTCTGTTATGGCTTCGGAATTGCCTACTCTGGCTTCTGCTTCCATCTTCAGAATGTGAATCTCTTTGTGTTGAGTAAGGTTTTCTTTCCTGCTGGCTTTCCCTGTAGCCATAGGGCTTGTGGCCCGAGTAGCGAGTCCTTTGCCCACCATACGGTCTTGGGCGATATTCTCTTATTGACGCTGCAAATGGCACTCTCTGGAATTGAGGCAATTGAAGCTGCTGCACAACTATTGACCTGTCGCCAAGAACATTCCTGAAATTATCATGGTCCGGCTCTGAAATCAATGAAATTACTTTGCCTTCTTTGCCGGCTCTTGCAGTCCTGCCAATCCTGTGAATGTATTCTTTTGAAGTCTTTGGGGTGTCATAATTTATTATATGGCTCACATTCTTGATGTCAAGCCCCCTTGCTGCTACGTCGCTGGCAACAAGCACTTTTGCCTCATTTTTGTGGAACATTTCTATGGATTTTTTTCTCATGTTCTGCGATAAGCCGCCGTGCAGGATCAGGCATCTTACCCCATTTTTGTTTAAGTTTGTTCCAACAACATCAACCCTCCTTCTTGTTGCGCAGAAAATTATTGCAAGCTTTGGAGACTCATGCTTCAGGATATGGACAAGGAACGAGAATTTGTCCCTTGAGTTCACATTGTAAAAATACTGCACCATCTTTTCCTGCTCAACGTAAGACTGCACCTTGATTTTTGCAGGGTTTTTCATGTAATTCTGCACAATATCATGAACTTGATGGGAGATGGTTGCGCTGAAGAGCAAAGTTTGCCTTTCCCTTGGCACTTGCGAGATTATCCTTTTGACATCATCTATAAATCCCATTTCAAACATCTTGTCAGCTTCGTCCAGGACAAGTATACTCACTTTGCTCAGGTTGATTGTGCCTCTTTGCAGATGGTCAAGGATTCTTCCAGGAGTTCCAACGACAATATCCGCATGCCTGAGATATCCAAACTGCGGGCTTATTGAAACTCCGCCATAAATTGCTGTTATGTTTGTTCTTTTGTATTTTGAGAATTTTCTTAATTCAGATGTTAACTGCTCGCAAAGCTCCCGTGTAGGGACAAGCACAAGAGACTGGATTCCATGATTGTACTGCACTTTTTCCAGCATTGGGAACCCGAATGCTGCTGTCTTGCCAGAGCCTGTCTGGGATTGCCCTATGACATCTTTTCCTTCCTGGATTAAGGGAATTGACTTTTTTTGGATGTCTGTCATCTCCTCAAACCCAAGCTCCAAGAAGGCTTTCTTCAGTTCCGGCTGCAGATGAATTCCTGAAATCATTTTTTAACCTTGTTATGGCTGATAGAATAAGGCTGTTTTAAATAGGTTTGTGTTTTTTAATGTGATTTGATGTTGGAATTGTTGTGAAAGGAAATAAAATTGCGGTGATTATAAGAAATGCTGTAAAGGATGCTAAACTTGGCGATAAAGATAAATTGGGTGCATTAAAAAGGCTTAGCTGCTTTTATTCTTGAACAATATAAAAAACCACAAAGCCCAAAGAGCCACAAGAGGAGTGATTTTCAAAGGGCTGCTGTGGTTTGGTGTCTAAATCAATCCTTATATTAATATTTTGTTGAAAGGATTATTCCAAAAAGAATATCATAGCGGCAATTAGCCTCTCCATCTTCTCATCAGCAGGCTGTTGCTTACAACAGATACAGAGCTGAAAGCCATTGCAGCCCCTGCTATAATGGGGTTCAATAAAAAGCCAAAGAACGGGTACAGCAACCCAGCTGCTATTGGTATGCCTGCTGCATTGTAAAAGAAAGCCCAGAACAGGTTTTGCTTTATTTTTTTGATCGTGTAAGAGCTTAATTTGATTGATTTCACAACATCTCTCAAGTCATTCTTGACTAAGACAATGCTTCCAGTTTCAATTGCTATGTCTGTTCCAGCGCCAATCGCAATGCCAACATCCGCTGCTGCCAGCGCAGGAGCATCATTAATGCCGTCGCCAACCATTGCAACTATTCTTCCTTCAGATTGAAGTTTCTTTATCTCCTTTTCCTTGTCCTGAGGCAAAACCTCTGCGAGCACCTTGTCGATGCCTAGCTGGGAAGCGATTGCCTTTGCAACCCTTTCATTGTCCCCGGTTATCATATCAACTTCCTTGCCCATTTTGTGCAGAGCCTCAACAGCTTCTTTTGAATTCTCCTTCAGAGTGTCAGCAATTCCTACAAGCCCGATAACTGATTCATTGACTGAAAGGATGACTGTTGTTTTTCCTTGCTCTTCAATTTGTTTTATTTTTTCCTCAATCTCATTATTGATTTTTATTTTGAATTGGTCAAGCAATTTTTTATTCCCAACCAGTATCTCATAATTTTTGTATTTTGCAGCAACGCCCTTGCCATTTACAGCTTCAAAATGTGAAGGCTCATTAATTGTTATTTTCTTGTTTTTGGAATAATTCATAATTGCATCTGCAAGTGGATGCTCTGAGCCCTTCTCGGCAATTGCGGCAAACTTTACAATGTCATTTTCAACAAATTTTGAATCCAAGGCAACAACATCCGTAACATCAGGCTTTCCTTTTGTCAATGTGCCAGTCTTGTCAAAAACAATTGTTGTGAGCTTATGCGCAGTTTCCAAAGCCTCTGCATTCTTTATCAGGATGCCGTTCTCAGCTCCTTTTCCAGTCCCCACCATGATTGCAGTTGGAGTTGCCAAGCCAAGCGCGCATGGGCATGCAATTATCAAAACAGCCACAAAAACCGTGAATGAAAATATAAAAGGAGCGGTAATAGGCAAAAAATTAGGAGCTGCAAAATACCAAAACAGGAATGATGCAATAGCTATCAGAATGACAACAGGCACGAATATTGAAGAGACTTTGTCTGCTAGCCTTTGAATCGGGGCTTTTGAGCCCTGTGCTTCTTCAACAAGCTTTATGATTTGTGCAAGCATTGTATCAGCACCGACTTTTGTTGCCTTTACTTTCAACAAGCCGTTTTTGTTCAATGTTGCGCCTATTGCTTTATCATTTTCTTTTTTGGAAACAGGAATGCTTTCTCCTGTAAGCATTGACTCATCAACATAAGAGGAGCCATCAACAACAATCCCGTCAGTCGCTATTTTTTCTCCTGGCTTGACAATAAAGACATCATCAATCTGCAATTCCTCAACAGGAACTTCAATTTCCCTGCCTCCTCTAATCACAGCTGCTGTTTTTGGCTGCAAGCCTATAAGCTTTCTTATTGCCTCTGATGCCTTGCCTTTTGTCAAAGCCTCAAGATACTTGCCGAGAAGGATGAATGTTATGATAACTGATGATGTGTCAAAATAAATTCCGCCTGTAAATGCGCTTGGAAAAATGGATGCAAGCAGGCTGTAAATATAAGCTGAAGATGTGCCAACTGCTATCAATGTATCCATATTCGCTGTCTTGTTCATCAGTCCGACATAAGTGCCAACATAAAACCTGTAGCCCAAAATCAGTTGGACAGGTGTTGCCAAAATAAGCAGAATATAGTTTTGATAAGGCAGGGTTATCTTGAACCATTCCGGAAATGATAAAATGAATATTGGAATGCTTAAAATAAAACCTGTAATGACTTCCCACTTGAGCCTTTTTATCTCCTTTTCCCTTGCAATCTTTTCTGTGTCCGCCAATGCACCTGAAACCTCTATTGGCTCGTAGCCGGCTTTTTTGATTATTTTTTTAATTTCCTCAAGGCTGGTCAATGTTTGGTCATACCTGATGAATGCGTTCTGGTTGACATACAATTCCCTTGAAATTACCCCACTTAGAAGATTA
>JACPMS010000062.1 GCA_016185875.1 Candidatus Woesearchaeota archaeon
GCATGCACTTTACCGATTTTTTTGTTAATTGTTACAACTGCATCAAAAGCAGGCGGTTTTATTGATGGATTACTAATATTTTTAATCTACGCAGCAGGCATGAGCTTTTTCATGATTTTGTTTTCATTAGGAGTTGCCTTTTCCAAAACAATAATAGAAAAAACATTAAAGAGATGGATGCCTTACATATATAAATTCGGAGCAGTTATTGTGATACTTGCAGGCATTTATTTGATTTATAACCAAGTTGTGTTGGGAAGGTTGATTATCTAAAAAACCCCAAATAATCCTCTATAAACGATAATAAACCATTTTAAGCCTTTTTTGGCTGAAACAAGCTTTTTAAACTATATAGTTTTCCAAGTAAAATATATATAAAAAGACTATATTTACATATAAAAATGACTCATCATGAAATCAAAGACGACACTTTTTTAGAGAAAGTTATATTATTCTTGGTTATTGTAGTTGGTGCTATTCTTATCTACAATCAATTCCAATATGCAAAGTTTTCGTCAAATATTTTTTTTAATGCACTTTCATTCTTGCTGATTTTTGCTTTAGTTGGCTTGATTGCATGGCTTTTCCTGAGCAAAGAGAAGCATAAGCATCATGCTGAGCATTCAGAGCATATTCCAAAAGAATATACTCCAAAAATCGAAAAGAAGCCGTTAAGCTTTCATGAAAAGCTGAGCTGGAGCTTTGTAGCTGTAATTGGAATATTGATTTTTTTCAACCAGCTTCAAATATCTCAAGTTAATGCATTGGTCAGCGGAACTTCATATCCTGTCAGCGGATTTGTAAAATCAGTATCGTCAAACACTTTAAAACTAGGCTCAGGCAAAAGCGGTATTGTAATAGGTCCGCAAATTAATCCTGACGGCAGGACAACAAAGCTTGTTGAATGGACTACAATAAGTGAAACCCCTGCCCCTAAAACAACAGGCAATCCAACACAAGATGCGATTGCAGCAGTTGTTCCGACAGGCACACCATTTTATGTTTTAGAAGGTCCAGGAATTGAAAAAATAAGAGGCGCTAGCTTTGATGATCCTTTAACAAGCCAAAAAGTGTGGGCTTCTCTGCTCGGCTCAAGAAGGTTTGGAACTGCAAACGCAATTCAATTGACGCCAGAGGAAGAGCAACGATGGCAGAGGCTAACATCAGTTTTCACATGTGATTATTGTTGTGGCGGCCCAAACAGCGTTACAACAATTAACAGATGCGGCTGCGCCCACAGCTATGCATGGCAGGGCATGGCAAAATTCTTTATAAAATACTATCCTGACTACACAGACGAGCAGATACTTGGCGAAATGACAAAATGGAAAGGGCTTTGGTATCCGCAAGGCATGATACAGGATTACTTGGTTTATACAGGACAACAACCTGCAACTATCCTAACCCATGGTGGCTCAATTGGTATAAGGCAGCAATTCCTGCAGCAAGCTCCAAGCACTCAACAACAAACTCATGCAACAGCAACCCCATTAGATGACCTTCCTTCAATGGTAGGGGGATGTTAAAATAAATTAAAAATAAATAAAAATCACGATAACAAAAAATAATTCAAACAATAACGAGAGCGACTTTTTACTTTCCCAGCAAGAAGAAAGTAATCCGCTTGTGGCTGTCGAGGCAAATAAATAAGCACGGAGGAGGATTACAAAAGTAAACTACCCCAACAGAATAATGCCGACGTGCCAAGATGTTGCGAGCGAAGCGAGCGGATTGAAACAACAAAAACAAGTCAGGATCAACAAACAATAATCCAAATCTTTATAAAACAATAAATAACACTAAGGAGGTATAAAATGAACAGGAATGTAATTATTGTGATTGTGCTTGTTGTTTTGGTTTTGCTTACAGCAGTCCAGGCAATCCAGTTGAGCAGCTTGAAGACAAGCATAAGCACAGGCAAGGTCAGCGTTGGAAGCGCTCCATCTCAAAGCTCTGGAAGTGTTCCTTCAAACCTTAATGACTTGCCATCAATGGTAGGCGGGTGCTGATAATTTTAACGGGTGGTGAAAAATGAACAGGAAAGCGTTGGTATTGGCAGTTTTATTGGTTAGTGTTTTTTTGGTTGGCTGCTCACCTTCTGGCAAAAGCGGCTATGCAACATACAACCAGCCGCAAGGACAGCAGCAGCAAAACCAGTATGTTGGCGGCGGCTGCGGAGTTGCTCCAAGCGCAGGCTATGAAAACACGCCAGTAGGAGCCTTAGGCTCGTCAAATTCTGCATTGTAATTTTTTACAATAAGATGGAGCTTACAAAAAGAGAGAAGCGCAAGCTTAGATTAGAGAAGCTCAGGCAGCAAAGCCAAGAAGCCCAAAAGGAGCATGAGCAAAGGCTTGAACAGCAAAATCAGGCAATTGGGCAGCATAAATCAAGCAAATCAAAATTTTACGTTATTGCAGCTGTGATTGGAGCTTTGATACTGGCAGCTGTTGGCTACTCAGTTTATTCGCTCAATACCTCAGGTCAATATGATGGTTTTGCCAAATGCATAACCGAAAAAGGCGCTGTCATGTACGGAGCAATGGACTGGTGCAAATTCACCCAAGCGCAAAAGGCAATGTTTGGCAAGTCATTCAAGTACATAAACTATCATGAATTTAATGAGCTGCCTGGAATCAAGAAAACTCCTACATGGGTCATAAATGGTGCATGGCATGAAAATGTCCAGCCATTCGATAAATTGGCTGCATTGACAGGCTGCAAGCTGTGAGGCTTTATGGATACAGAAAAAAAAGAGAGGCACGACAAACAAGGGAACAAGGCTGGCAAAAAAAGCATTTCTCAAAAGTTTAATCTTTGGAATATATTTATCGGGCTGACCATACTGCTTGGGATTGTCCTAATAATAAACATTATTCTAACATTTGGTCTAAATAAGGATCTGCAGAAAAGCGCAGTATCAGCCAAAGAAAAGCTGAAGCCTGCAAAAATTGAATTAACCTTAGTTAAAAATTCCAAGTGTGCTGATTGCTCTGACATCTCAACAATTACAAGCCACATAAGGAATGCAAATGTCAACATCACAAAAGAATCAATATTAGAGTTTGACTCGAAAGAGGGCAAAGCAATAATAAGCAAGTACAAAGTTGATAAAGTGCCTGCTGTTGTTTTGACAGGAGAGATTGACAAAGTCAGCATTCAAGGCTTGGAAAAGAAAGAAAATGCCTTGCTGCTGGCAAAGCTCGAGCCTCCTTATACAGATGCTGCAACTGGAAAAATAGAAGGAAGAGTGACACTTCATTATTTAAAAGATTCAGCATGCGAAAAATGCAGCA
>JACPMS010000065.1 GCA_016185875.1 Candidatus Woesearchaeota archaeon
AAGTTCTTTTTTTGTATAGGCAAAATTGCAAATTTCGCAAACATAAATTTCTTTTACCATATTATGTGGTATCAATATTTTCGCCATAAGGATGAATTAATTTCCATCCATTTACCCTTGCCTTTAAAGTGTAAGTGCTGCTAAATTCCTTTTTTGTATTGTCCTTATTTGTTATTTCAATTTTATAATCAACACCAGCTTCTTTATCATTTTGATAAGATTCTTTTGCCTCAAGAACTCCTAAACCTAAAGCAGTGTCATAGAATTTTTCCATATTTGCTTTAAAATCGTCAAACGTCTTGGCAGTCGGCTCAATCTGCTTGAACCCGTCAGAAATCAACGAATACATTATATCATACTGCTCATCATTCCAAGCTTGAAAGTAAAGGATAACAACTTCAGAAGGAGTTAATTTCGAAACATCTTTTGAAGAAACTATTGGAATAGCTTGTTGTATGTTGCTATGTGCTTCTTGTGTTATTGTACAGGCATTGACAAATAAAAAAACAAATGGTAATATCAAAAGATGAATCTTTTTCATTTTTTAATTTTTTAAAATTAAATATTATTCATATAAAAAATAAAAAATTACTTTACAACCAGTTTTCCCTTCATGTTGATATGCCCTGAGCCGCAGAATACAGAGCAAAATGTAGTGAAGGTTCCTTCCTTGTCTGCTGTAAACTCAATTGTTGCTGGCTTGCCTGGATCAAGCCTTTGATTGATTCCATATTCTGGAATTGCAAATCCATGAGGAACATCTATGCTTGTTATCACCAACCTAACTTTGTCTCCTTTGTTGACTTCAATGGTTGACGGCTCAAACTGGAACTGCTTTGCTGTAATCTTAAATTCCTTGACATTATTTCCACTGCTGCTTGCGGCTGTTGCAGCAGTCGCAGCTGCTTGTGTATTTTGTTGAGAAACTTGATTAGTGCTAGGTTGTTCCTGTTGCGGAACTGGAGTTCCTCCCCCAACCAAATCTTCTGGCTTTTGCTGCGCACAGGCACTAACAAAAAATATACTTATCAACAAAAATATCATTATTTCCAGAGAAAATTCTTTGAATTTTCTTGGCACCAAAAATCTTTGATTTTTGATTGTTTTCATTTTACCACCCCTTATACAATATTTTATATATAATTTAGCATGAAAACAATGTTGTTATTAAAGTTTATTATTTCGAAAAACGGCTTAAAAATGCTGATTTTCGTTCACAAGGGTTTATTTGGGGTTTTTTGTTGAAAACTTAATGTTTTTCATTGATTTGCACTTTTGCCATTAATTAAAACTAATAATTTATTTTAACTTCTCAAATTCTTCCAATGTTAACCCCGCATCCTTAATTATTCTGTTTAAAGTTCCCTTCTTTAACTCATCATGAACAGGAACTGTAATTTTAATTGTTTTCTCACCTGTATATTTTTCTAGTCTTACATGAGATCCTTTTTGTCTTGTGGCAATAAATCCTGCTCTCTTTAGTCGCTTAATAGCCTCAATACCAGAAATAAGAGGAATTTTCATACTGTAAGAGTAACTTTTTCTCCACTAAATTCAATAAGCTCGTTTGTATCTGGTTCTAAATATAATTCAACAGCCTCTTTAATATTCTTAATGGCTTCTTCTTTGGTATCACCCTGTGAGATACAGCCTGGCAAAGATGGCACATAAACTGTAAATCCGCCTTCTTCCTGTGGTTCTAGAACTATGGTGAGTTTCATACTACACACAAATTCAAACTTCTTTATTAACTTTTCTAAAAATTTCGTCCAATAGCCCACGTTATTTACACTCAAACCCCCTTATCAATCTTTGCCCTGTCAAAAATTCCAAGTTACAAATACATAATGGAATTTTTGAGCATACTCGGAAATTTTTACAAATGAAAATAGATGATGAAAATTTCCGATATTTCGCATAATCATAAATTTCAAGCATAAACCACTCCAAGCAAAGAGCCTACCAAGTAGCCCACTAAAGCAGCTACTGTCCCGACAACAGCCATCTCAATGCCGCTCTTTTTCCAGTCGCCAATAGTTACTTTTGCCTTTGCACTTCCCACCACAAATAAAGTGATTACGGACAAAACCAAAGCAGAAATCATTCCTGATCTTACAGTAAAAAAGAAAAACGGCAATACAGGGATTAAAGAGCCTACTACTGCTGACAATCCCACCACAAAGCTGCTTTTAAGCGGCTTTTCATAATCCCCAGGAAATAACTTAAGCTCTTCTGCCATCATTGTGTCAAGCCACAATTTTTTGTCTGAAGTTATTTTTTTCACAATGCCTGCAAGCTGCTTTCCCCTGAAGCCCTTTTTGTAATAAATATGCCTTATCTCCTCCACTTCCAGATGCGGTATTTCCCTGATTTCCTTTTTCTCCTTGCTAAGCTGGCTTTCATAGAATTCGTGAGCAGCCTTGGTGCTTGTGTATGCAACAGCAGCCATTGAAACTGACTCGGCAAATGTAGTAACCAAGCCTGAAATCAGAATTATTTTTGAGCTCTGCACTGCGCTTGCAACCCCCAACACCAAGCCAAGAGTGTTGACAAGCCCGTCCTGAAATCCCAAGATAATGTCTCTTATGTTTGAGCGGCTTATTCCCCGGTGCCTCTCTTCCTGGTGCTTTTCAAGAGTTTTTCCCATCAGCAGAACTCACATACTTTCTTGCTTTTTGTTACTTTCTTAACTGAAGTTTTCTTGCTTTTTTTATTTGATTTCTTTGATTTTTTAGGCATTTTGTCACCTCATGTAATTTTTTAGATTAATTTATAATGTGCTACTTCAATTTATTATTTTATGAAATATCCCTATGCGTCTCGTATAAAAATGCAGCATCCTCGTTGTGCTTTTTTAGCTCTTGTATTAGAGCATTAAAAATATCATTTGAAGAAACAACTTTCCTCTTCTTTATCCATTTTGTTATTGAAACGCATACTTTGTTGCTGATTTCCTCTGCTTCTTTCCCGCTAAGATGCGCATTTCTGCAGGCAAAATAGCAAGAGTCATAGACCTTTTTTTCATCATAAAGCTCTGTATGCCCCTTTCTCTTAACTATTCTTAACTCCGTTTTATGCTTTTTTTTCATATTAGTTAAAGGTTATTGCTCCGTTCGCAATTAAAATCAAGAGCCACCCCAGGAATATTAGGGTTATGCCTGTTGCAAGCCTCATATAAGCACGATTATTTTGCTTCCATCTTTTTATGTTTTGTATCTTAAAGCCAATTTTAACCAACAATAATATAACAACCAAGGGCATTATAAAGATTATGTTATACAAAATGAGCATCAAAAATGCCGCAAAATTGAAGTTTTGAGACAACAAAAGCAAAATTGCCAGATAGGGAGCGCCTGTGCACGGCAGTTCCACTCCTGCTACAAAAATGCCAAGCAATATGACCCCTGGCAAAGTAATCTTCTTTGTCATTTCATGGATTTGCTTTGCCCTCTCAGGCGGAATGGCAAGGGTTATTCCCTGCCCGTACCAAAAAAAGTCCTTTATCTCTATCAGCCCTGCAATTATTATCAATGAGCCTACTAGAATTGATATATACTCGCTGACAAATAATGGAACAGAGCTCAAAAAATACAAAATGCCGAAGCCAGCCAAGATGTAAGTCAAGAAGACTGCAAAAATGTAAATAAAGCCGTAAAACAGCATTTCCTTTTTGGTTTTGAATGCTATCATTATCGACACAAGGAGTATTAAAACGCCTATGGCACATGGATTAATTGAATCGATAAGAGCTGTTGCCACAACAGTTCCCAAAGCTGGAAGGTATGCTGAAACTGTCATTTTAGCCTGTATTTGGATTAATTTCCTCAATTGTTTTTTCAGTAAATACAAATTTGATTCTATCGCCTGGAGGTACTTTTTCATAAGGCGAGATAATATAAGCAGAAGAATTGCCTGTTAAATTCCCATTCACAAAAACATAAAGCTTAGCAGGCTTTTCGTTGCATTTGTCGCCATCGTGAACTGTAATCAAGCCGTCTTCTGTTGGAACTTTTATACCATCACTTGAAAGAGAGCCACCAACTGCATGAAAAAAAGCTCCCAAGCTGGCTGATTTCTTATCCAACAGGACTCCTTCAACATGTATCCTGTTGTCACTGTGGGCATGCATTAAATCTACTCCTTGCTTATTTGACAAACCTTCAGGCTCTGCCAGCTTGATTTCCTTATCGCAAATCCAGATTTCAAAGTCTGCATGCCAGTGCACAGGGCCTTTTGTTTCAGAAATAATGTTCAAATGCAGAGTTGTCAAGACAAGGTAGATAGTCACTAAACCAGTTGCAATAGCAACTAGACAATACATTATTTTTTTAGTTGAATTGCTCATTTTTTTATGGAAGAACAGAATCACAAAAATCAAAATACCAAAAATAAGAGAACCATAGCCGACAGCCTGCAGTTGTGTTATTGGATAAAGCCCAGAATGGTCCAACATAAACTCTTCATTTTCCTCTTCATGGGAATGAGCAGAGTAAAGCGTTAAAATCAGCATAAAAAAGAAAAATACCAAAAGCCTCCTTTTCATAAGGATTTCCCTTACTTGATATTATTTAAATTTTATTATTTTCAGCCTATTTTTTCTTGCAGATGAACATGCAGTGGTCTTTTTGGAACGGCTCAAGTTCTCTGTAATCAATAATTGTCAAATCTTTCTCTAATTTTTCTTTTACTTCTTTAAAAATCTGCTTAGGATTTTTTGTTACATCTATGCTCCTTGCCTTTGCAGCAAGCAGGGCATAGCCGTCATTTTTCAGGAACAAATCCGCATTTTTCAAAAAAATCTCAACCTGGTTTTTTTGAGCTACATCCTGGTAGAGCACATCAACAGAACAAACTCTTTCTTTTAACTCCTCAATTTTATTTGCATCAGCTAAAACAGGAGCGATATTTTTTCTTTGATAGCATAAAAAAATCAAGTCCCTCATCACTCTTGGGGCAATGTCAACAGCAAACACAAAACCATTGTTTCCAACAATGTCAGAGACATGGCTTACTGTGGTGCCTGATGCAGAGCCAAGATACAAAACAACATCATTTTTTCTTATGCCTATGTTTGGGCTGCCATTCAGGATTGAGGCTGCAAGCTTGCTTTTGAAGGCATCCCATTCCCTGTACTCAGCGCCATTTTGCTGCACTAGTTTTTCACTGTACACACTTTGCCCCGGCGCAATATTAACTGTGTAGAGCTGTTTTCTTCTTCCTTCTTGAGATTCATATACCTCAAATATTTTAGATGATTTTATCATTTTAGTACGAGCCAAACTTTTCTTCCAGGGATTTTTTCAGCTCGTCTCCTATGAACTTGCCTTTAAAATAATCAACTTTTGATGCTATGGAAAGCTTATCTGCAAGCATCCTTGCAATCTTCCCGTGCATTTTATCAGGAGCTCTGGCTATTAATGGATGATTTGCTATGACACCATGCCTTGGCGGCTTTGCGCCTGTTTTTATGTGCCTGAACAATGCTCTTTCAGCCCCTAGAATCTGGATTGTTGAGGCAGGCATCTCGCTCAATCTTTTAAGCGAGCCAGCATGCTCTATAAGCTTTGCCCCTATGTATGCCCCTCCAACAGCCTTTGTACTGGGGCATAACTCGCCCATTATGGCTGAGATGTAACGCATTTGGGATTCTCTCAATTGATACATATCAAATATTTGCTGTGCTAACTTCTTTATCGGCTCTAAGTCGTTCTTTTCCAAATCAGCTCCTGCGGAATCATTTAATGTGACTTTCAATTCCTTAAGCAGTTCATTTTTTTCCTTATTCAGAATTTCCCCGACAAATTTCTCATGATTTTCAGTTGCCCTTGAAAACTCGGGATTGTACATCTCGTACCATTCCCTCAATCTTTTTACAAGAATATTCACGGCTTTGTCAATCTCCTCAACAGAATTTACAGCTTGTATAATAAAAGAGTTGTTGTTTACAGAATTTTTCAGTCCAGATTTTGTCAGTTGAAGATTTTTACTGCAGAATTTTTCAAAAAATCCGTTATTTTTAAAATAAGCCAATATTTTTCCTAATGCCTCTTTGTCTATGTCTTTGAGATTGCTGTATTTCTTTTTTATTTGTTCGATATACTGCCTTTTATTTTCGTAATCTTCCAAATTATTAAATAGTACTTCATCAACTACTTTGAATTGCTCATCAAAAACAAATACTCCCAATATATTTGAAAATAGGTACATAAAGCAAAGAAGTGATTATTGTTTTTTAAAGATGTCGGTAAATATGTACTCTAATTAAATAATTATATGAAAAGTGGAAAAAAGAAAGCTTCCGGTTACATTGGTAAAAACAAATTTTAGCAAATTATATAAAATGACAGGCATAAACAACAAGAATGCAAGAAGACTTTTACTTGGACCGACTTTCACATTAAAGAGTTCAAAAATCTTGAATATACTCAAAATGAGATTAATTCTATTCTAAGCATAGTTAAGCCCAACAACATAAAACATGTTCACATTTATAGAGAACAAAAGGAAGAAGCAAAAAAGATTGCAAGAAAAAGGAATGTTCCGGAAGGTGATGCCTTACATGCAATAATATGCAGAGATAACAATTTGCAGTTAATATCAAGAGATCTTGATTTTGAAAGATTAAAAGATATCACTAGGGCTAAGTTGCCAGAAGATTTTATCTAAGTTCCTTATCTATTTCTTCAAAAGCCTTTGCTCGGGCTTTATGCAGTTGTGCATCAGTTGTTTTTCTCTTTGATACCCCATATAGATTTTTTGCTTTCAGCAATAGTTCTTCTCTTTCTAAATCTCTTATTTTATCCCTTATAGCTTCTCTAATAAACTCCGTTTTTGTCGTATATCTATGTTTTTTCATAATATCCTCTATATCTCTCAGAAATGCGTCTTCCAATTTTAAGCTTACAGCTTCCATCGTATGACTTAGTGATACTAGGTAATATATAAATATTTCGTCTAATTCTCTTTATTTTTAGTGCCCTTGGACTTATTGCCTTTCGCATATAGAGAAAGATAAAAGTCTAGTCACTAACGTTCCTAAAACCTGAAGGTTTTTAATTTAAATTGTTTTGTCTTTCTAATATTAGTAGCTGAGATTTATAAGCAATTACTTTTGTCAGCTACTAATAATTCAATAAATTAATAAACAAAAAGGTTATTAAATTGCATATGACAATGGTTTACATAACCTGCAAAGACAGGAAAGAGGCTGAAAAGATATCCATGGACTTATTAAGAAAAAGGCTTATAGCCTGCGCAAACATATTCCCTATAAAAAGCATGTACTGGTGGGAAGGCAAAATTGTGAATGACAGCGAATTTGCAATTGTCGCAAAAACAAGCAATAAAAATTTCAAAAAAGCAGTTAAAGAGATTAAAAAGCTGCATTCTTATGAAATTCCTTGTATTTTAAGGGTAAAAGCAAGTGCAAACAAAGACTACGAAAAGTGGGCAAATAAAGAAATGGGATAATTTATTAAATGAGCATCAATCATAAAAGGATATGCCATTCCACTTGATAAAAGAGGTGCGGGACATAAAAAGATTCAACCAGATACTTCTAGTCCTATTTGAGGAGGGCTTTGATTTCTTGCTGTCAAGAATAAGGCTGAATCACCGCATTCCTATTGCAAAAAGGATAAAGTCAAAGCTTACGAAAAGAACATGGGACCTAGGCCCAGAAGTCAGGCTGAGAAGAACCCTTGAAAAGCTTGGACCCACATTCATAAAACTTGGCCAGGTTTTGAGCATAAGGCCTGACTTGGTGCCGAAAAAGTTTTCCAAGGAGCTGGAAAAGCTCCAGGACAGCGTTCCTGCATTTTCATTTAACGAGGCAAAAGCTATAATAGAGAAAGACTTTGGCAGGAGCATAGAGCAGCTTTTTCTTCATTTTGAAAAAAAGCCAATAGCGTCTGCTTCTATAAGCCAGGTCTATAAGGCAATTCTCAAGACAGGGGAAAAAGTTGCTGTAAAGGTCCAAAGGCCGAATGTCAAGCACATAATGGAAACTGACATAGAGATAATGTTTTACTTCGCAAAACTCCTTGAGAAGCATGTGGAGAAGATAAGAATGTACAGGCCTCTTAAGATTGTCAATGAGTTCAAGGAATGGACTGAAAAGGAGCTTGATTTTAGATTGGAAGCAAGAAACGCAAAAAGGTTCTACCAGAACTTCAAGGGAAGCAAGACTGTCCACATTCCAAGAGTCTATGACGAGCTGACAAGCGAGAGGGTGCTTACTCTGGAGTTTATAGAAGGTATAGAGCTGCACAACATAAAGGACATCAGGAAAAAAAAGCTTGACTTCAGGGAAATCATAAAAAATGGGTTTAATGCTGTTATGAACCAGGTTTTTGTGCATGGGATTTTCCATGCAGACCCCCACCCCGGCAACATAATCGTAATGAAAAATAATATTGTTGCTTTTGTTGATTTCGGGATTGTGGGGTATTTTGACGAGGAACTGAAGAATAAATGCACAGACCTGCTTTACGGGATTGTTAATCAGGATGAAGAGCTCATAATGGACACTTTGGTAAGCATGGGGATGGAAAGCGATAACATAAGCTACGAGCAATTGAAATCGGACATTGGATTTATAATCCAGCCATTGCAATATGCTTCTATCAAAGAGATTAAGGTAAGCAAGACAATTGAAGAAATCCTTGATATTGCGCTGAGGCACAAGCTGAATGTCCCAGCATCGTTTGTATTGTTCGGGAAGACTATCATAACACTGGAAGGAC
>JACPMS010000069.1 GCA_016185875.1 Candidatus Woesearchaeota archaeon
AGGATATTTTAGCAATTTAAATAGTTTTTGATTAATTGCCCCGCTTTGCTGGAATTTTTTGCGGATGTTTGTGTTTTCCGTTCTTCCTTCTGGCGAACAAAGGCAATTGATGCCCAGCACGCATAATTTGTGCTGCATAACTTTTCCTTGCTCTATGAGAAGGTGGATTTTGATTAGACTTGTAATACTTAAACGAGTCATCCAATTGTTTTTGATAAACCCCAATGTCGTCAATTTCAATGTGCACAATATTATTCAAATCTTCCCAAAAGTTTTTTGGCGCTTTAAAATTCTCTTTGTAGTGAAGAACTATTACACTTCCTTTCCCAACATATATTATATCTTTCAGCTCAGTTGGCTTTTCATTTGCATCAATATTGTAGGTCTCAAGCATGACTGGGGAGCCATTAGAGTCAAGCCAAAGTTTATGGTACATTGATGACAACTTAGACTGAAAAACAAATTCAAAAGGTCTTGTGGCACTTTTCATTAGATCGGTTAACTCTTTTAATGCTTGTTTTTTATCAAAACTATAATTCAAATGATTTGCATCATTCGGATTTTGAGCAACTACCAGACCTTCTAAGCCGGGATATGCACTAAAATAATCTACAATCGCTGGATTTTTTAATTTTTGCATATATTGATCTAAATCAGGCGCATCCATTTATTCCACCTTAACAATACTCTTCTTTAACCTCTCCAAATAAACGCATGCATTGCAAACATCATTTGCGCTTGCTTCATTGCATTTTAAACATACTTTTATCATTCCCCCCTTAAATTTCTGCTTTAATAGAGGCAGTATCTGCAAAAATGAATTCACTGTTGAATATTTTGTTCCAGGAAATTTCTGCTCCATGTCATTCAATATGTCCCTGACTTGTGCCCTGAAGGAATGCACAACATTGGGGCACTCAGTAAAGTCGTCCAGCAAGCCATTGATGAAGGCGTATGCTGTCACTTCCTTCTCCATGCATAAGTATAATGGCTTAATCCTCTGAACAAATTTGTCATTTTGGATAATTCCAACTTTTGGTCCCAGTCTTGCGCTAGCCTCAATGTTGTTTTTCAGCTGGTTCATTATAATTGACTGGCATTCATCGTCCAAATTGTGCCCTGTTGCAAGTTTTGTCAGTTTCAGCTCTCGAGATTTTTTATTTAGCAAGTACCTTCTAAAAATGCCGCATATGGTGCAAGGCTTGACATCAAGAATCTTGAGCATCTCGTCAAGGGGCAAGCCAAATTCTTCCTTATAAGAGAAAATATGCAATTCAATGTTGTTTTTAGTGCAAAAATCAATTGCTTTTGCGAGTGTCTTGTCCCTGTAGCCAGCAATTCCTTCATCAATCGCAATCGCATTTATCCTTATTTTTGGGTTTTGCTTTGATAAGTGATTCAGAATGTGCAATACAGTCAAGGAGTCTTTGCCGCCTGACAATGCCACTCCAAGATTTTCTTCTCTCCCAATCAAGTCAAACTGCCTTATTGTTTTGAATACTTTGTTTTCGAAGTAATCAGTAAAATGGCTTTTGCATAATTTTTCCCCGCTTGGCAATCCGATTACTGGTTTTTCGCTGCAACAGTTCATTTTCATTAAATTATCAACCCCCTGAAATCACTGACAAAATTTTTATCCCATCATTATTGCCTAATTTTTCCTCTTCCAAAATAAGCTCGTTATTTCTGGAAACGATGACTGTAACAGGATTTATATCCAGTTTTTTCAACAAGTCTGCAACTGTTGAATTTTTATATAATTCTATATTTGTATTCTTGTTTTGCCTGTCAATAAAAACATGAATACTAATTTTACTCATTCCGCACTCCAGAAATCAATAGCGATTAATAAATATTATCCAACAGAATGCCCGCAGCCGCACGAAGTTTTCACATTCGGGTTGCTTACCTTGAAGCCAGCATTTGTCAATGAGTCGATGTAGTCAACTGTCGAGCCTTTCATAAAGGCTATGCTTTCAGGGTTTATGAATATCTTAACTCCCTTGTCTTCTATGACTAAATCATCCTGCTTTGGGGCTTTTTCCATGGCTATGTCGTACATATAGCTGGAGCATCCTCCTGGAACTACTCCCACTCTTAATCCATAGCCTTGCTTGCTTTCCTTCTCAAGCAATAGCTTTACTTTGCTGGCAGCCTTTTCTGTAAGGCTTATTATTATTTCATTTGTTTGTTGTTGCATTTTTAATTTTTATTATCTGTTTAGTTTAAATATTTTTTGTTTTATTTTTGCTGAATTATTTTATTATTAAGTAGCTTTTAATCTTTTTACTGCTCTTAAAGTACCATCGTATAATTGATAACCCCGTCTTACATTAAAGTCCCTCATTATAGGGTTTTCTATCATATCTGCAACAATTGTATCCAATCCCCATTCTCGTGTAATTTCTTCAGCCCTTTGTTTTAAAAGTCTAGCATAACCCTTCCCCCAATATTTTTGTTCGATACCTATTGTTAATATTGTTAAAGTTCTTACACGTTCACAATCTCGCATTAAATATTCATGATTTCGATATGGACTAGCTCCTTCTTTAGGCACAAATTGTTCTCTTATCGTTAAGTCCATAAATCCTATTGAACCACTCTTATTTCCATGGTCAGGACTTTTCCATCCTGGAGGAAATGTTTTTCTTTCAGTCGCTTCTATTAATTCCCCAAGTGCTACCCTATAAACACTTTGGTTTTTGCCTCTGGTAGGATAATCCTTCAACCAAAATTCATGACCTGGAATCGTTTGTAATAACATTTTATCTAAACCTCAACTTCAGCTTCTTTGATAAATTCATCATAACCCTTTGCTTCCAGCTCATGAGCCAATTCTTTTCCGCCGCTCTTTACTATCCTGCCCTTGACCATTATGTGGACACTGTCTGGCGTTATATAATTCAAAATTCTCTGATAGTGGGTGATTATCAGGATACCTATGCCTGGATTAAGCATTGCATTGACACCCTGGGCCACTGTTTTTAGCGAGTCAATGTCCAATCCAGAATCTGTCTCGTCAAGTATCGCCATTTCTGGCTGCAGGACCGCTAGCTGCAGTATTTCCGTCCTTTTTTTCTCCCCTCCGGAAAAGCCCTCATTCAAGTACCTTCTGCTGAACGAGTCCTCTATCTTCAGCAATTTCATTTTTTCCTTCAGCAATTTCACGAAATCCGGCACGCTGATCGGGCTTTGCTTTACTGCATTGCAGGCTGTCCTTAAAAAATTTGAAACAGATACTCCAGGAATTTCCTGGGGATATTGGAATGACAAAAACAAGCCTAGCTTGGCTCTTTCATCTGGCGGCAATTCCAGGATGTTCTTGCCCTTATACCAGGCTTCGCCTTTGTCAACAGTGTACTTTGGATGCCCCATCAATGTATAAGCCAATGTAGATTTGCCCGAGCCATTCGGGCCCATCAAAGCGCATACTTCTCCTTTTCTTACAACTAAGTCTACACCATTCAGTATTTTTTTCCCATCAATGCTAACATGCAAATCCTTGATGATTAGCTCATCTGTCATTTTTAACACCATTTTTAATGTATTTCTCAAAAATGAATAAACTGTTTTTCAAAGTGTCCAGTGGCAATAACGCGCATTTCAGCCTTACAGGGCTTATTGGAATGCCAAGCATTTCTAAAATCTGCTCTTTTGCCATTGTTTTTAACTCTTCAATGTTTTTCCCTTTTATCTGCTCGCTTAGCATTGAAGCGCTTGCAACCGAGATTGCGCATCCGCGGGGATAAACCTTTACATCAACAATTTTTTTATTCTCATCGATAACTAAAAACATTTCAAGCTCGTCTCCGCAAAGCGGATTGTGCTCATGATGATGGACACTTGCATTTTCCATCCTGCCAAAATTATGCGGGTTTTTG
>JACPMS010000070.1 GCA_016185875.1 Candidatus Woesearchaeota archaeon
CAATGAGCTATATCTGGGTGAGTTTTTTGTCTATCGTTTTTTTGCACGAGTCAATGAATTTATTCAAGTGGATGGGAGTCATAGCAATAATTGCCGGCATTGCCTCAATCGGATTTGGAAGCAAAGACTCTGCTCCAGGAGCAATTTAAAAATGGCAACGCAGCTATGGGCTATGGGGCTTGTGGTTTTAGGAACTCTTGTGGGAGCCTTTGGCCCTATATTGCTTAAAAAAGCGTCTGCCAAGAGCTTGTCAAAGCTGAGCTCTTTGGCTACTAACTACCATCTTTTTGGAGGGGTTGCTTTATATGCAATAGGAACAATAATATTTATTCCAGCCTTGAAAGGAGGTGACTTGTCAGTTTTATACCCTTTTGTTGCATTAAGCTACATCTGGGTCAGCCTATTGAGCATTAAATATTTAGGGGAAAAAATGAATAAATACAAATGGGTTGGAATTGCATTAATCATCATAGGTGTTTCTTTCATTGGAATTGGAAGCCAGTAGAAATATTTTTATAGTCTCCTGAATAAGAATGCGATATGCAAAATAAATTCGTCATATCTCTAGGCGGCTCCTTGATATTTCCTGACGATTTAGATAAAATCTTTCTGATGAAATTCAGAAAAATAATCCAGAAACATGCAAAAAAAGGGCGTAAATTCATCATCATTTGCGGCGGAGGAAAATTAGCGAGAAGCTTCCAGCAGGCCGCTTCCAAGAAAAGGAAATTAAGCAATGAGGAGCTTGACTGGCTTGGCATTCACGCTACAAAAATAAATGCGCATCTGTTAAAATCAATTTTTGGCAACAATGCAGAAGATTTTATTGTTGGCAATCCAAATGCAAAAATCAATTTCAAAAAAAGCATTCTTGTTGCAGCAGGATGGCTTCCGGGCTGGAGCACAGACTATGATGCTGTAATGCTGGCAAAAAACATTGGCATTAGGGAAGTAATAAACATGAGCAATGTCGACTATGTTTATGACAAAGACCCACGAAAAAATAGAGATGCAAAAAAAATTGAGAAAATAAGCTGGAATGGCTACAATAAATTGATAAGCAAAAAATGGAAGGCTGGCATGAATGTGCCATTCGATCCTGTTGCTGCAAAAGAAGCCCAGAAATCCAAAATGAAAGTAAATATAATCGGCAGCGATTTGAAGAATTTTGAGAATTTGCTGAATGGAAAGAAATTCAGAGGGACAGTAATAAAGTAAAAAATAGGTATTTTTATTTTTGAAAATTATTTTTTATTGAACGTGCCATAATGTAAAGGGCAAGAAGCACAAACACAATAACGAGAGAAAACATTAACTAAAAAATTCATTAATATAAAATTCAATTAAAAATAATAAAATGTTATTAAAATAAAATTAAAAATGGAAGAAGACTACAACTGGAATTTGATCCTAAAGGTTTCAGCGCCTGTGGCATTAATAGAGTCATTCATTTTTTACACAAGCATCAGCAACGGCTGGAAATGGTTTTCCTTGCTGATAGGATTGGCGCTGGCTGGTATCATTATGCATGCAAAAGACAAGAAAAAAAGCAGCATATTCACAGCAGTTGGAATCGTGTTTTTGGCTGCTTTGATTGTAAGGTTTATGAAGGATTTTGGAGTGTTCTAGACAAAATCGCTTATCTTGTGCAGTTTTTCTTCGTGCCACAGCCACCACAGCAGAACAATTGCCTCCACGCCCTCTGCAGCTAACGGTAATCCTGTTCTTCCAATCAAATTCAAGCCATAAGCAGCATCTGAAAATGGATAAAACGGCGCAACTCCACCAACAAGAAGCCAGTCTAAGAAAATGTGGAATGCAACCCCAAATGTTATTATCCCGAACAATACGCTCGTCTTTTTGTTGAAATCAAAATAAATGAGTGATATAAACAGAAATATGAAAATAAAAAGGAAGGTATGCGTAAAAATCCTGTGAAAGAAAGGAATGTCAAATCCTAAAAATCTGTTCAATATCCAAAACAACGGAACATCTATGTCTGGAAGCAGTCCGGCAATCCCCCCGATAAAAATATAGTGAAGCGGAATTTTTCTTCTATCTTTTAGGAAATGGTCTCTAAACAAGTCTAAAGCTATTATCGTAAACAACACATGAACTACAGCTTGGGGCATTTTATTTTTACCAGTGCCTGAACCTCTCTTTTATGATAGACACAAAAAGGATAAAGATGAATATTGACGCAACCAGAAAGCTCAAGAAGGATAAAAATGGAGTTCCAAGTACAGTTGGGCCTTTCTCAATGTTTATAAGTATTGCAGAGGCTATCAATAATGCTGCAATCAGAAAGCCGTAAGCAATTCGATTGCTGCTCCTGTCTATCTCCAAGGCCAATTGCTTTATGTCTGTGTCCTCGATGTCAACCTTTATTGAGCCCCTTTGTATCTTGTCAAGGGCTCTTTCCGCCTTTTCCGGGAATTCCTCTGCAAATTTCCTGTATTTGCCCATGCTGTGCACAAAGCTTTTCCAGATGTACAGCGGGCTTGTCCTTTTCGCAACAAGCCCCTCGATAAAAGGCTTTGCGGTCTCGACAAGCTTGAAATCCGGGTCGTACTCAATGGCCAGTCCTTCCAGTGTTATGATAGTCTTCCCGAACAATACAAACGATGCTGGGACATTCAGCTTGTGCCTCAGCGCAATATCAAGGATTTCTTCAATTGTCTTGCTTACCTTAATCTCTTTGATAGAAGAATATTGCAACGGCTGGATTATAAATCCAATGTCCGATTTCAATTGCTCGTAGCTTATGTCATCGCTTTCCATGCCCATGCTTACCAAAGTGTCCATTATGAGATCTTCATCCTGATTAACAATCCCGTAAAGCAGGTCTATGCATTTATTCTTCAGTTTCTCGTCAAAATACCCCACAATCCCAAAATCAACAAAAGCAACAATATTATTTTTCATTACGATTATGTTGCCGGGGTGGGGGTCTGCATGGAAAATCCCATGCA
>JACPMS010000067.1 GCA_016185875.1 Candidatus Woesearchaeota archaeon
ACCAAATCTTAAATTTACCGTCGATAAAAAGCCACCCAAATCTATAGTTTTTAGAACTCTTAACTATATAAACCTTTCGTTCCTGAAATGGCTTTTTAAGGCGTAAAATGTCAGGATTTGAGGGTTTTAAGGATATATAAATCTTGATTTACAATAGATATAGAATTTTAATTGTTCCTACTCAAACAGCCTTTCAATTCCCAAGGCTCTGGCAACAGCGTTAAAGTCATGCTGCACTTTTGCAGAGAACTTTGTGACAAAAGGGCCTGTGAATTCCTTAATGACTGTTATGCTTTGGGGAATTCCCATGTGATAAGCAGATGACTTTAACACAGTGTACCCTCTTTTTGTCAGTTTAGTTATCAGTTCTTCAACAAGGTATGGTGGAATTGTCAGCAGCTCTCTTCCCATTGGGCGGATTATACTGAAATTTAAATCAAACTGGTGGTGCATTTTCATTTTCTTTCCCCTAATTATCAAGGTAAGTGTACCTTTCCCTGTTTTCAGCGCCTTCCAATAATCTTTCGCAGTCCCTGCACAGGTATGGATCGCTTAATGCGCTTTTCATGATGAATGTCCCGCAATTAATGCAAATAAACCTTGCCATTTTTCACCTGTCTTTATATCGCATCCTCGTAACCATTCATAAATGCTTCTTCCATGGGGCTTAATTCATCGTCGTCAAGCAGCGACTCCCGCACACTTTTTGAATATATGCTTATGTCGTCATCGCTTTCCTCGTCGCTGGCATACTTTTTTTTCAGCATTTAGTCACCCCCTTCATATTAACTATTGTTAAGGTTATTTAAATAGTTAACCTATATAACATATATGGTATATGAATAAAAAATAAAGTATATATTAGAATATATTCTTCAATATCTATAATATTGAATAATAATATTTATATACCGATTGAAACTTACTGTCAACAATATTCTTAAATAAGGGGTGGTCAAAATCGATGTCAGAAAACTGATTAGCTTCGGCAAGGGCTCTTATATAATATCAATGCCCAAGAGCTGGATTGAAAAAAACAATCTGAAAAAAGGGGACTTTATTTCTGTGAATGACGGGGGATTTGAGCTGACTCTAAGCGCAAGCCAGCAGGAAAAAAAGCCGGATGCGAAGGAGATAAGCATAGACTCCAAAGACAAAAGCATCGAAATCCTGAAGTCAGAAATTGTGTCTTCATACTTAAACGGATATGATACAATAACTATTCTGTTTGAAAACAATGCAAAGGACACTGTTAAGATAAAAGACATCATGAGGAATCTTTCCGGATTGGAGATAATGGAGCAGACATCAACAAGGATTGCTGCCAAGAACCTCATCAATATCAACGAAATCTCCATCAAGAACATAATCAGGAGAATGGACATAATCACAAGGGCCATGATGGAAGACGCGATTCTGTGCTGCAGGGGCAACTGCAATTATGAAAGCATCTATCATCGGGACATTGATGTGAACAGGCTTTATTTCCTCGGGTACAGGGTCATTAAGAATGCGATTAAGAACCCAAGGATTGCAAAATCGCTTGGGATAGAGACATGGCAGCTGCACAGCGACCAGCTTATGATTTTAAGGCTTGAGAAGACTGCGGACAGGCAGAAAAGGATTACCAAGTACCTATGCGCAGCCAACCTTGACAGGGCAACGCTTGCCGAGCTGGAAAAGGCATACACAGACATAGGGGACTCATACAATGAAGTGATGAAATCTTACTACAATCAGGACAAGCAGATTGCAATTCAGGTTGAAGTTACCAACAGGAGCAGGACAGACTCATGCGACAAGTGCCTTGAAAAGTACACAAACACTTATGCAAGTTCCAAAAGCAAAACAACAACCTCAAACCTGGTTGCAGTCGCAAAAATCGTTGAAAACCTGAAAGCAACAGCAGCAGAGATAAGGAATATAGCAAGGATTGTGCTTTGCTATGAGTGATTAATGTAAGTATTTTAAAGTAGTTAAATTAGAAAACTATTTAAACGAAATACTGCCACCTTGTTCTAAAATGAGCATGAGTTTACGAGAAAGGGTTATTATGTCAGCGGCTGCTATAGGTTTTTTAGGTGGTTTTGGAACTTCAGGTGTCTACTTAATCAGAGAACATAACATTCCTGCTTTAGTTGAAGTTCGCAAAATAGAACAAGGTATCGGTTCTGCAAGAAATAATATTTTAAATTATATAGATATGCCATATTCCCAAGAAAATATTGGAAAATTGAAATCTGAAGTAGAAAGATACGGAAGGTTAGTGTCTGCTCATGAAACTATGAATTCTCAACCAGAAATACGGGAGGCACATAATGAAGAAGAGAGGTTTAAGACAGTCGCTAATTGGGGTGGGTTAATTGGAATGCTTTCACTTTTTACGGGATTTGCTTATTCAAGAAATTTAGAAAATTTCTATTATCGGTCTCCAGAAGCAAAAGAAAAAGGGATTTAATACCCATCAAACAAAATCTTTTTATTATTTTTTTCCAAAACCGTAATTGTTTTCCTGCTTTTCCTAACTTCTCCAACAACATCAGCGTCTTTTGCAATATCCAGAATATCGTCAGCATCTTCCTTGCTGCAAACCGCAAAAAATCCCATGCCCATGTTGAAGGTTTTGTACATCTGCTCATCGCTAAATCTTGATTCCCTCTGCATCAATTCAAAAATAGGCTGCGGCTTCAAAGGCTTATCAATCCTGAATTCAACGTTTTCATTGATTCTATTAAAATTTTTTAATCCATAACCAGTGTTATTGACACCTACAACATTAAATTTTTTTGAAATTGCTGCCATTGTTTTTATGTATATTTTTGTAGGTTCTAATAAGATTTTCCCAATTGAAGAGCCGTCAAATTTGTCATCCAAAGAAAACCTTCCCTTGTACCTTTTCTTGAATTCTGCCCTTGTTTCAAAATCACCATTCAATAATTTTAATCTTAATTCCGTATAGCCGTTTGAATGGGGACCTGAGCTTCTCAATGCAATGATTTTTTGCCCTGCCTGTACTTTTTGCTTTTTGAATTTATGCTTTTCAACAAAACCAGTCATGCAGCCTACAATATCAAATCCATAGCCATCATAGCCTTTTATCGAGCTTATCAATTCATATACAGATGCTGTTTCCCCTTTGCCAAGGCTTATTCTTATCGAATTTCTTAAAATACTTGACGCATCACATTGCTGCAGTCCTTTAACAACGCCCTTAATTATATCGCCTGTTATCTTTTCTTCCTGCACCTTGCTTTGGCATGCCAGGTAATCCATAAACAAGAATGGGCTTACAGCGCCTAAAGTAGCCAAGTCATTTGCCGACATTGCAACGCAGTCAATCCCTATTGTGTCAAATTTATGCATCGCTTCTGCAATTATTATTTTTGTCCCAACACCATCAATTGCAGTTGCAATGTAATGCTTTGGAAAAACTTCAATGTTTTCATACAGTTCAGCGAACATTCCCTTGCTTTCAGGAAGCATACTTGATTTTAGAGAAGTTGGTATTGCCTTTTTAATAGCATCAACAGCTTTGGATTCTGCATCTTGGTAGCTATTGCCCATATAAGAAGTGTAAAAATCAATGTTTATAAAGGTTTTTGGTTTGGTTTTTAGATTGTGTAGTAAGATTAAAATTTTTGTTATATTAAATTAAAAAATATAAAAATCTAAATCCGCCCAAAAAATTACCTAACCAAGAAAAAAATTATAATTTAGTCTCCAGATTGCCGGGATTTTGTAAATTTGGGGCGATTACTGCAAAGTTTCCATATTGTTGTAAGGATACTCCATCACTAACCACTCCAGCTTCTAGTCTTAGGGGATTTCCAGAAAATAACTCCCACAATAAAGTGTATTGTCTATCATTAAGAACTCGCTTACCTTTAGATTGTTCATGTTTTGAAAGACGTTCTTTGTAAGTATCAAATACTAATTTTGCAAGAAAATTCCTTTGTTCTTCTCCGCCTGCACGCATAAGAATCAAATCATCTCTCATAAAATCTTCATAATCTATGAGTCCATCACATATTGTTAGTTTATCTTTATCTGGTTTTGCAAATATTCCATAAGCTAAATTGATAGTTCCAGCACCTTTCTTTATATCATCAATATGCATCATTTGAGGCTCTTTCATCAATGCTTCAAATTCAGGAGGAGTTATTGAAAAATTATATCCATCATAATTAATAAATCTCTGTCTTAGTATTCTCAGATTTGTAAGGGGTCCAAGACTGTGGCCGACTACATAAGTTCTATCACCATTATAATTTCCAAAATATTCTGCAGAAGAAGTATTGATGTGATATTCGGCTTTCTTAATGAAATCCATAACTCCAGCATTTCTTAATTCACTAATTAGTTGAGGTACATTTGGAACAAAGCCTCCATGTTCTTTAATTAAGTCTTCTGCTTGAGAGAGTGCTTCCAAGTATTTTTTCCATACTTTGCCACTTGTCAACACAATAATTCTTGGTTCAGCATCTTGTTGATATGTGTATTTTTCAACCATTATTACACCCCCAATATTCTATCTTGAAAAGGGTATATCCTTTACTACTTTAAAATACTTACTAAAAGCCCAGCCCTTGTCTTGTTTGTTTGAGGGGTTTTCATGCTTTTAAGACAAAATCTCTAATTAACTTCGCAACTCCTAATTGCTCGGTGCGTAGGACATGGAGCTATTATGATACAATCCTCATATCCCCATCACATTATACCCTGCATCAACATAAATCACTTGTCCTGTAATTGCCTTTGACAAGTCGCTGCAAAGAAATAAAGCGCAGTCAGCAACCTCGTCTGCTGTGATGTTTCTCTTTAATGGGGCTTTTGCAACATAGTTTAGCAGCATCTCCGGGAAGTTTGCAATGCCGGAAGCAGCCAAGGTTGCAATCGGTCCTGCAGAGATTGCATTAACCCTTATCTTCTGCTCGCCTAAATCATATGCAATATACCTCACGCTTGATTCTAGGGCAGCCTTTGCAACACCCATTATGTTGTATCCTGGCGCAACTCTCTCGCTTCCCAAATAGGTCATTGCAATTATTGAGCCTCCGCTCCTCATCATCGGAGCTGCCCTTCTTGATAGTTCTGCCAGAGAATAAGCGCTGACTTCATGGGCAACTTGGTACCCTCTCCTGTCAACGTTCATGAACTTGCCCTGCAAGTGCTCCTTTTTGGCGAAGGCAATGCTGTGAATCAAGAAATCAGCTTCCCCAAATTCATCCTTGACTTTTTTAAAGAATGAATCCAGCAGTTCATCGCTTACCACATCGCATTTGTCATAGACTGGATTGTTTAATTCCTTCATTAATGGCATGAAAAACTGCTCGACTCTTTCCTGGTAGGCAGCTGCAATCCTGCAGCCAGCATCATTGAGCCTCTTTGCAATGTGCCACGCAATGCTCTTGTCATTTGCAATTCCAAAGACTATTGCTTTTTTTCCTTTCAAGTCGATTGTGACTGACATTTTATTTTTCCTCCAAAAAATTAATCTCTTTATGTTACGCCGAAGAAATAATCTTGCTTTATAAATCTTGCTGAGAAGCCAGAATTTGAAGGGAGGTTTAGACATTGCTTAAGGGAAACGGGATTTTATTTAAATTCTTTGTGTGAAGATTTTGGATAGTTTTAAATATTATTTAGTTTATGGATATCTTATGAGCTTTAACGAATACATAATCCTAGCCAAAGGTTTCATTCTGGACAAGCAATTCTTAAATTTGTTTATATCCACGATATTCTTGTTCTTTGCAAGCTTATTAGCTTGGTATATATATTACAAGCAGCTAGCCAGAAGGGATTTGTTTGAAATACCAAAATTAAGCCTTAAAAGCAAGTTCGCAAATGTGCTGGACAGGATTATATACTTTTTGAAGTATTTATTTATATTCCCGATATACTCATTTGTCTGGTTTCTGGTATTTTCATTTTTATTATTTGTGCTTTCAAAATCAAGGCCTATAGAGGATATTT
This sequence comes from Candidatus Woesearchaeota archaeon, assembly GCA_016185875.1. Classification (GTDB taxonomy): domain Archaea; phylum Nanobdellota; class Nanobdellia; order Woesearchaeales; family GW2011-AR4. Next base: position 5,977 of record JACPMS010000067.1, read on the forward strand.
TATTTCTGGGCATTATAGTTGTGGCAGCTACCAGAATTGGAGCGTATGTAAGCGAAAAATTAGCAGAGGATATGGCAAAATTGCTGCCTTTAACCCTAATAGCGATATTTCTCATCGATCCAAAAGCAGTAACGCTCGAAACAATTGCTTCTTCATTCCCTGCATTGCTGCAGCAGATTCCAAGAGCAGCGAAGTATCTGCTGTTCATTATAGCTGTAGAATGGCTGCTCAGGATGGGGCATTGGACAATAATATCGATAAAGCCGACAAAACAGCAATAGTTATTTGGATATTTACTTAGAAATATTTGTTGCAAAACCTAACAGCATTTGGGATATTTCTTTGCCTCTATCGCTTAGCAGGTAGATTGTTCTTCTTGGGTTTTCTACAATCTTTTCCAGAAGACCTAGGGCTTCAAGCAATTTTAATTTTTTTGACAATGCACGGGATGTAAGCCCAAGATGCTTTTTTATCTTTGTAAAAGTGGTTTTTTCGTACAATAAAAGGAAAATTAACAATGGAACTATCCATTTCTTGCCCAAAACTTCCATTAATTCAAACAGTACATTATAGCTTTGCAACATTGTAGTATACAATCATATACTTACGCTTATATATGATTTGGTGATATTAGAATATTGATTTTATTTAAAATTTTCGGTTTAGGTAGGTGAAATTATGAAAATTTTTTTTGCAAGTCAGTCATTTTATCCGAATATTGGCGGGGTTTCAACATATTTGCTAAACTTGGCTAAAGGATTGATGCAAAGGGGAAACGATGTTATTGAAGTTCATTTAAGGCCGCCAAATGAGTCAAGCGAAGATGTTGTTAAAGGCATTAAAGTATTTCGAATACCAAGAGAACCTTTAAAAGACGAACTACTTAAAGGCTACAGCAATTTCAAAGAAAGAATTTACAAAGAGTGCCATGGAGAAGGTGAATTTTTCAAAAAAGAGCCCTTGATAACGTATGGTTACGATGAATATCATCAAATTAATTTATCTCTTGGAAAACAAATTGAAGATCTTTTGGAGAAAAACCCAACTGAAATAGTGCATATCCACGACTTTCAGCTTCTTTTGATTTATAGGAATACGCCAAGAGGCATACCTGTTATACTGACA